>NZ_WIXR01000040.1:0-97043 GCF_019425585.1 Burkholderia sp. COPS
CTCACGGCTCACGGCTCACGGGCGAAATGGTGCGATGGAATAGATGAAGGTGGGACCGCGCGTCGGTGCCGTATCGACAGCTCATCGTCATTCATGATGACTGGCAACCCTGACCGTCGACGAATGCAGCGGCCCCGCCGCGACAGGTACCCTTGCCGCCCTCGACATCATAGAAACGCCCGATAGATCCGCCGCGCCACACGTTGGGGCCGAGCGCGCGCCGGGTTCACATCATCGGCGATCGCGGATACGCCACCAACACCGCTTGTCGCGACGCGTACACAACGCAACGCATCGCGACAAACCGGCCGTGCTTGCAGCCACCGTGCGCCGCCCTGCGCCTCGCGAGAACCCCACGCGCGAGCATCCGCCTGCACGGCACGCGATGCCGTCGCGCACCGCAGAACACGGACGGCACACCGCGCGCCCTATTGCGCAGCGATCCGACGACGGAAATGCTCGGTGCCGGCCACGATCTTGTCGAGCACCGCATCGAGTGCCCAGAATCGTTCACGCACGTCGTAGTCGATCGCACGGCAGCGGATCGACGCGAAGGTGCCGATCCGCTGGTGATAGAGCTTCGCGAGCGCCGGATACCCGAGCGCCTCCGACACCGCCGAGACGACCAGGAACGTCGAAAGCTCGTCGGCCAGTTCGGGATGCGCATCCCCTTGCGTGCGCAACCACCGGTACAGATCCGGATGAAAGTTGGTGAACACGCCGTTGAAGCCGGCGGAACCCGCCTTCATCGCATCCCGCGCGATCGCGGCATTCGCGTTGAGGATCTTCAGCGGCGAGCCCTCGGCGAGCGCGACCCGCCGCTTCACCGTTTCCAGGTCGCAGCTCACGTCCTTGAGCATCACGAACCGGCCCGTGTCGATGCACGCGCGCAGTTCGTCATCCGACAGCAGCCGCCGGTAAGGCGCCGGACATTCGTACAGCCCGAGCGGCAGGTCCGACGGCAATCGCGCAAGCAGCCGGTGAAGGTGGTCGAGCAACGCGGCACTCCCCTGGCGCTGCGGATCGAGGCGGTTGGTCACGAGCACGACGCCCTGGGCGCCCGATTCGGCCGCCGCGCACAGCTCCGCGGCCTGCGCGTCGAGATCGTCGCTGATGTGCCCGGACGCGACGACGGGCACGCGCCCGGCCACCCGCTCGACCACGAAGCGCGCGAGCTCCGCGCGTTCGGCCAGACTCAGGAACTGCATCTCGCTCGATTGCGCGACCGCGAACAACGCATCCGCGCCGTGCGCGAGATACCACTCGATCAGCCGCTCGAGCCCTGCGTAGTCGATCGCGCCGGCGTCGTCGAACGGCGTCAGCATCACCGGCACGATCCCTTCGATGGTCACGTTCGCTTGCTGCGGGTGTTGCATCTGTTTCTCCTTGCTTCAGTGAATGCGGGGGTAGGCTTACGCGGGCAACGGCCCGGGCGCGGCGTTCGCGGCCTGCTCGGGAATCGGCTTGCGCACCAGCAGCAGATAGGCGATCGCACCCGCGAACGCGATCGCCGCGGCGGTCAGCAGCGCCGGCACGAACGACCATTTCTGCGCAATGATGCCCGTGAGGATCGGCGCAAGCGCGCCGCCGACGAAGCCGCCGAAATTCTGGATCGCGCCGAGCGATGCGACGCGGCTCGGCGGCGCGGCCGCCGTCGCGAGCGCCCACGAGCAGGCCGACGCCGCGTTCGCGAGAAAGATCACGACCGAGATGCAGGCGAGCGCCACCGTGTTGCTCTGCACGAGCGCGGCCGGGATCGTGAAGACGACCATCCCGAGCATCGCGACCACCACCGCATTGCGCCGGCTCACGACGGGCGAACGGCTGCGGCGCGTGACCAGGTCCGACACCCAGCCGGCCACCAGCGAGCCGACGAACCCGCACAGGAACGGCACCGACGCGGCGAAGCCCGTCCGGATCAGGCTCATGTGCCGCTCCATCGTCAGGTAGCCCGGCAGCCAGGTCAGGTAGACCCAGTTCAGGTACACGGATCCGAAGTAACCGATCAGCATCCCCCAGGTCGTGCCGTGCGAGAACAGGCTGCGCCATTCGGCGAACGTCAGTTTCGGTGTCGCGGCCACGCTTTGCGCGTCGGCATCGAGGTAGTTGCGCTCGGCGGCGGACAGTTGCGCGCGCACCGGATCGCGATACAGCGCGAACCAGACGACGGCGACGACGAGACCGAGTGCCCCCGTCACAATGAACGCCCAGCGCCAGTCGAACGACGCGACGAGGATCGACAGCAGCAACGGCGCGAGCGCGGTGCCGAGCGGCGACGCGGCGTTGAAGATCCCGGTCGGCGTGCCGCGCGCGCGCAGCGGAAACCAGTTGCTCACCACCCGCGCGGCCGACGGGAATTGCGGCGCCTCGCCGATGCCGAGCACGATGCGCGCGACGATGAACCAGCCGAAGGTCGACACGATGCCGCCCGCCGCCTGAGCGAACGACCAGACGATCAACCCGACGCCGAGCAGCCGGCGCGGCCCGATACGGTCGACGAGCCCGCCGACCGGAAACTGGCACAGCGCATAGCTCCACGAGAAGGCCGACAGCAGCAGCCCCATCTGCGCGAGCGACAAGCCGAGATCGCCGCGGATCGCCGCGCTCGCGACGGCCAGCGTGCCGCGATCGAGGTAGTTGACGATGCCGCTCGCCATCAGCAGTGCGAGCGCGATGCGTTGCCCGCGCCGGATACGCGGCGGGGCGGGCGGAACGGTCGAGGTTTCGTTCATTGCGGTTGTCTCCATGTCACTGGTATCGGCCGGTTCCGGCCTGTCCGTCTGATGCGGCATTCAGGGTTCGAGGCGCGCCACTTCGTCGCGCGTCGGAATCGAGGTCTGCGCGCCGTGGCGCGTCACGCTGATCGCGGCGGCGCGCTGGCCGAAGCCGATCGCGTCGTCCATCGACGCGCCGCCCGCGCGGGCGGCCGCGAACCCGCCGACGAACGTGTCGCCGGCCGCGGTCGTATCGACGGCGGCCACCGTCAGCGCCTGCAAGCGACCGTTACCGGCGCCGCCGCGCCAGCAGACGCCCCGCGCGCCGAGCGTCACCAGCACGTTGCCGACGCCCTTCGCGCACAGCGCATCGGCGGCGCGCACGGCCGATGCGTCGTCGCCGACGGCGATGCCGGTCAGCGATTCGGCTTCGGTTTCGTTGACGACGAGGTAGTCGACCCGTGCCAGCAGCGCGTCGAACAGCGGCTGCGCGGG
This sequence comes from Burkholderia sp. COPS, assembly GCF_019425585.1. Taxonomy (NCBI): domain Bacteria; kingdom Pseudomonadati; phylum Pseudomonadota; class Betaproteobacteria; order Burkholderiales; family Burkholderiaceae; genus Burkholderia; species Burkholderia sp. COPS. The sequence continues at coordinate 3,210 of NZ_WIXR01000040.1, forward strand.
CGCGGGATTGAGCAGCACCGGCGTGTGGTGCGCGGATGCACAGGCAATGGCGCGCGCGACGGCGGCAACCGGCACTTCGAGCTGGCACACGAGCAGCGCGGCCTCGGCGATCGCATCGCGCGCCGCGTCGATCCGGTCGGCGTCGAGACGCGCATTCGCGCCGGGCACGACGACGATGCTGTTCGCGCCGCCCGCGCCGACCGTGATCGTGGCCACCCCGGTCGCCGTGCCGCCGATCCGGCCCAGGTGCGTCACGTCGATACGTTCGGCCGCCAGCGCATCGTGCAGGCGCGCACCGAACGCGTCGTCGCCGACGCAGCCGATCATCGCGACCGACGCGCCCAGCCGCGCGGCCGCGACCGCCTGGTTCGCCCCCTTGCCGCCATGAACGGTCTGGAAATCCGTGCCGAGCAGCGTCTCGCCCGGCACCGGCAGGCGCGGTGCGCGCGTCACGAGGTCGATGTTCACGCTGCCGACGACGGCAATGCGCGGTGAAAGGATGTCGCTCATCTTGCAATGTAATCGCTTACATTTGCGGCGGACAAAATGGCCGGATCGGCCGTCGTCGATGAAAATCTCACGATATGGATAGAATATGTGTCTGACATAATGCGGAAGCACGCCAAGATAGCGCTTACATTCTCACAGGGTCGAGCGGGAATGCAAGCGGCGCCACCACGAATCGAGGGTAAACAATGACGCATTTGACAACGCGCGGCGCCGTCACTGCCGCCCCGCCGGGAGCCGGCCGATGAGCACGCCTCCGTCCCGCGCCGGCGCGCCCCGGGCGCGCCGCGGCAGCGGCCGCTCGGTGCTCGGCGACGTCGCGAAGCTGGCCGGCGTATCGACCGCGACCGTCTCGCGTGTGTACAACGATCCCGGCAAGGTGTCGGCCGACGTGCAGCAGCGCGTGCGCGACGCGGCGCGCGCGCTGAACTGGATTCCGAATGCGGCGGGCCGTGCGCTCGCGTCCACGCGCACCCACATCACGGGCGCGATCATTCCGACACTCGACGACCAGGTGTTCGCGTCGCAGGTCGCGGGCATGCAGACGGTCATGGCCGAACACGGCATCACGCTGTTCCTCGGCTGCTCGAATTACGATCCCGCGCAGGCGCTGGCCCAGGTGCGCGCGATGCTGTCGCGCGGCGTGGAAGCCGTGTCGCTGGTCGGCGAAGCGTATCCGCCGGAACTGTTCGAACTCCTTGCGATGCACCGCGTGCCGTACGTCGTCACGTATGCGTACCGCGACGACAGCCCGCACTGCTGCATCGGCTTCGACAACCGCGCGGCGTTCGCGCGGCTCACCACCCACCTGCTCGACCTCGGCCATCGCGATTTCGCGATCATCATGCAGCCGTCGGCCGACAACGACCGCGTACAGGCCCGCCTGCGCGGCATCCACGACACGCTCGCCGCGCGCGGGCTAGCGGTGCGCCCCGTCCATCAGCACGAGGGCGCGGCCACGATCGCCTTCGGGCGGGCGAGCCTGCGCGCGATCGTGAACAGCGACGCGGCGACGCGGCCGACAGCCGTGATCTGCGGGAACGACGCGCTCGCGCTGGGCGCGCTGCTCGAGGCGCAGGCGCTCGGCATCGACGTGCCCGCGCAATTGTCGATCACCGGGTTCGACGACGTCGCGCTCGCGCGCGAAATCCAGCCGCCGCTGACGACGATGTGGGTCGACACCGACGCGATCGGGCGCCAGGCCGCACAGGCCTTGCTCGACGCGCTCGAGAACGGCGCGACGGGGCCCGGTCATGCCGTCTTGCCCGAATTGCGTACGCGGGGATCGGCTGCGCCACCGGCGCACGCGCGCGCAGCGGGAAAGAAATGAGGCCGTGGCGGGCGGCTTCGGCCGCCCGGCCCGCTCGTCACTGCATCACGTCGACCGGCAGCGTCTTGTCGAGATTGTCGTGCCACGCCTGGATCGTCTTCGGCACGGTTTTCTTCCACGCGGGCACGTTCGAGTAATAGCGCATCCGGACGTTGCTCTGCGCGTCGAACACGAGCAGCCCGATCCACAGATCGTTGCCGCGGCGCATCACGATCGCGGCGTTCGTCGTCGCGATGCCGCGCACCCAGTACGACGTCACGCGCGCGTTCAGCCCGTCGAGGTCCCTTGCTTCGGCGCCGTAATTGACGATGTCGACGAGCGTCTGGTAATCGGCACCGAGCAGCTTGTGCGCGGTCGCGTTCTGCGTCGAGTCGCCGACGACCTCGAGGCTCAGCAGGTCGGCCGCCGGCGCGGCCTGGAACTGCGACGCGGTCAAGTACTCGCCGCCGTAGGAGACACCCATGCCGGCCCCGCAATCGGAATCCGCGCCGTCTTGCGTGATGCCGACGCGTCCGCCCTTCCGTTCGAACTCGAGCCGGCACTTGTCCTTGCGGTAGGTGCCGACGTCGCCGTGCAGCACGATGTCGCCGTCGAGCCCGCCCGTATTCGCGCCATTGTTGCCGGCCAGCTCGAAATGCAGTCGCGGCGGCGTGCCGGTGAACGTCAGCACACCACCGAACGACGGGTTGGCGCTCTTCATGTACCACGTCTGCTGCCAGCGATCGGCGGCCAGCGGCCTGCCGTTCAGGCTCGCGAGCCGTTCGCGATAGCGGTCGCCGAGGCACGATTCGTCGGCACCGCACCGGTCGCGCTGCTTGAGCCATTTCACCTGCGCGGCCTTCAGCGCGGCCGTATCGCCGCCTTTCGCGAGCGCCTGCTTCCACGCCGCCGCGAGGTCGCCGTCGAGCTTCGACAGCGCGGCATCCGCGCAGATCGTCTTCTCGGTTGACGAAGCGGCCTTCGCGCAGTCGAAGCCGGCCGCGTGCGCGGCGGCCGGCAACAGCGTCAGCAGCGCGGCCGCCGCGACGGATCGCACACGCATGTGCAATGCACCTTCGGCGGAAATCGCGGTTTTCCCGCGAGCATTCGATCGGTTCTGGAGGGTCATCGGCTTGGATCGTCACTGGATCGCGCGCCTGTAGAAGCTACCTGCACGCGGCATTCGAGGTAAAAACGCCCGGCCCGGCATGGGGTGCATGCCGTTGCTCGCCGAAGCCTAACCCGAATGCGCGACGCCGATCAATCGACGTTCGATGTCGGCGCAACCGTCTCGGCGGCCTCGCGGCATAGCACGATGCCGTCGCGCAATGCGGCTTCTGCGGCGGCATCGACCGACAGGATCGATGCGCACGCAACGATCAGTTCGAGCCCGCGGCTCGCATGATGCCCCTTGCACAGGCCGCACGGCGTGATCGCGTTGTGGCGCCTGCCGGCCTTCCGGATCTGCTGGCCGACGCAATACGGCGGTCAGCCGTCGAACGGCACCAGCTCGTAACTCGTGCTCCGGCCGCCGGACGACGAGCGTTGCAGCACGCCGCGCTCGACGAGTTCAGTGATGTCACGCAGCGCCGTATCCTGCGAGCACTTCGCGAGCGCCGCCCACTTGGTGCTCGTCAACTTCCCCTCGAAGCCGTCGAGCAGGCGATTCATGACCTTGGCCTGCCGTTCGTTCATCGCGACGCCGGCACATCGTTGCCAGAAGCGCGCCTTGACCAGCACGGCGTCGAGCGTCGCATGCGCGTGATCGATGGCCCGGCCGAGCGCGGTCAGGAACCACGCGAGCCATTCCGTGACATCGAGCGAACCGCGCTGCGTCCGCTCCAGCACGTCGTAATACGCGTTGCGCTCGCGCTGGATTTGCGCCGACAGGCTATAGAAGCGTTGCGGACTGCGGTCGGCACGCGCCAGGACCAGATCCCCGAGCGCACGCGCGATGCGGCCGTTGCCGTCGTCGAACGGATGGAGCGTGACGAACCACAGGTGGGCCAGGCCGGCCCGGATCAGCAGGGGCTCGACCGGCACGGCATTGAGCCACGCGAGAAAGCGCCCGGTTTCGTCGGCGAGGCGCGCGGCGGGCGGCGCCTCGAAATGCACGCGCTGGCGGCCAATCGGCCCGGACACGACCTGCATCGGCCCGGTCGCATCCGTGCGCCAGCCACCGACCGTGATCCGCGACATCCCCGAGTAGCCGGTCGGGAACAGCGCTGCATGCCACCCGAACAGGCGGGCTTCGGTGACCGGCGCCGCCGCATGGGTGGTCGCGTCCAGCACCATGTCGACGACGCCCTCGACGTGGCGGTCGACCGGAGCCAGCGCGCCGATATCGACGCCGAGCCGACGCGCGATCGACGACCGCACCGATGCCACGTTCAGGCTTTCGCCCTCGATCGCGCTGGTCTTGACGACGTCCTCCGTCAGCGCGGCCAGGCTGGCCTCGTCGCGCAGCGCCAGGCCGACGTCCGCCAGCCGCCCGGCCAGCATGCCTTGCGCACGGCTGACGTCGGCGAGTGGCGTTGCCAGTGCAGGCAGGTCGAAGCGCCATGCGGGCCAGTCGGCCGACGCCCAGATGAAGGTGTAATCTCCGCTCATGATGCGGAGATTATCCCACCGATTCACCGCACGGCTCAATATTCTCCGCAAACTATGCGGAGAATAACGCGCCATTCACCGCAACCCCGCCCCGCTACGGCGCCCGGCCCGCGCTGCCCTTCGCCGCGGGCGCGGCCTCCCCGAGCCGTTCCGCGAGAAATCCGATGAACGTGCGCAGCGTGACGAATCCTTCCCGATGCTGCGGAAACACCGCGTTGAGCGTGATCGGCGACGGCGCATACGCGTCGAGCACCGGCACGAGCGCGCCGCTGTCGAGCGCCGCGCCGACGATGAAGTGCGGCAGCAGCGCGATGCCGAGCCCAGCGATCGCCGCGTCGCGCACCACTTCGCCGTTGTTCGCGACGAGCGGCCCCTGCACGTCGAACGTGCGCGCCGCGCCGTCGACGCGGAATTCCCAGCCGATGCGCCGCTCGCGCCCGTACAGCAGGCACGTGTGGCCGGCGAGATCGGCCGGCGTCTGCGGCGTGCCCTGCCGCTTCAGATAGGCGGGGCTCGCGCACGCGATCATCCGCCACGCGCCGAGCGGACGCGCGATCAGCGTTGAATCCTCGAGCGAGCCGATCCGCAGCACGAGGTCGAAGCCCTCGCCGATCAGGTCGACGCGCCGGTCGGTCAGGTCGAGGTTCAGCCGCACGGCCGGGTGCGCGGACAGGAATTCGGCGATCAGCGGCGACACGTGCGTGATCCCGAACGACAGCGGCGCGCTGATTTTCAGCGAACCATGCAGCTCGGTGCTGCGCACCGACATCGCCTGCTCGGCGTCGGCGATCTCCGCGAGGATCCGCTGCGCGCGCGCATAGAACTCCTGCCCCGATTCGGTTACCGCGAGGTTGCGCGTGTTCCGGTGCAACAGCCGCACGCCGAGCGACGCCTCCAGCGCCATCGTGCGCCGGCTGACGAACTGCTTGGACAGCATCAGTTGATCGGCCGCCGCCGTGAAGCTGCCGGCGTCGACTGTCGCGACGAAGATCCTCAGGTCATTGATTTCCATATTGTCCACTCCATAGCGACAGTCATTATCTCTACAGCCATTTATTTGTCAAATCGATTGACCTAAGATTCATCTCAACGAACGGCCGGTCCCACTTCCGAGGTCCGGCGTCTTGAGGAACAAAAATCATGATCGATATCCGTGCAGCAAACCAACGTGGCCGTGCGGAGCATGGCTGGCTCAGCTCCCGTCATACGTTTTCGTTCGCGAATTACTACGATCCGAAGCAAGTCGGCTTCTCCGACCTGCTGGTGATCAACGACGATCGCGTCGCGCCGGGCCGCGGCTTCGGCACGCACCCGCACCGCGACATGGAGATCCTGTCGTACGTGCTCGACGGCGCGCTGGAACACAAGGACTCGATGGGCACCGGCTCGGTGATCGTGCCGGGCGACGTGCAGCTGATGAGCGCGGGCACGGGCGTGCGCCACAGCGAGTTCAACCACTCGCCGGAACTGCCGGTCCACTTCCTGCAGATCTGGGTGGGGCCGTCCGAGAAGGGTGCCGAGCCGCGCTATCAGCAGACGAATGTCACCGCAGACGACAAGCGCGGCAAGCTCGCCCTCGTCGTATCGCCGAACGGCGACGCCGGTTCGCTGAAGATCCGGCAGGACACGCGGATTTACGCGGGCTTGTTCGACGGCGCCGAACGCGCGACGCTGGAACTGGCGCCGGACCGCTTTGCGTACGTGCACGTGGCACGCGGCAGCGTGTCGGTCAACGGCGTGACGCTCGGCGAAGGCGACGGCGTGCGCATCCGCGACGAACGGACGCTGACGTTCGCCGACGGGAAGGATGCCGAAGTGCTGGTGTTCGACCTGCGTCCGGTCGAAGTAACGGCCGAGTGGGCATGAAGCCCGTTCGGGAAACCGGGCCCCGCTGAACGCGGGGCCCTTTTAATCGGAGATTCGCAACATGGCCAAGGTTCTCGTTCTTTATTACTCGTCCTACGGGCACGTCGAAACGATGGCGCAGCACGTCGCGGAAGGCGCGAAGTCGGTGCCCGGCGTCGAGGTCACGCTCAAGCGCGTGCCGGAAACGATTCCCGTCGACCAGGCCCGGGCGATCGGCGTGAAGGTCGACCAGGCTGCACCGGTCGCGACCGTGGACGAACTTGCCGGCTACGATGCGATCATCTTCGGCACGCCGACCCGTTTCGGCAACATGGCCGGCCAGATGCGCACGTTCCTCGACCAGACCGGCGGCCTGTGGATGAAGGGCGCACTCGTCGGCAAGATCGGCAGCGTGTTCGCGTCGACCGGCACGCAGCACGGCGGCCAGGAAACGACGATCACGTCGTTCCACACGACGCTCCTGCACCACGGGATGGTGATCGTGGGCGTGCCGTACGCGTGCAGCGGCCTCGTCAACATGAACGAAATCACCGGCGGCACGCCGTACGGCGCCACCACGCTCGCGGGCGCGGACGGCAGCCGCCAGCCGAGCGCGAACGAGCTCGACATCGCGCGTTATCAAGGCAAGCACGTCGCGGAACTCGCCAGCAAGCTCGCGTCGTAACAGGCCGCCTTCGCGGCCCCGCACACGCGCACACGGCGCCGGTCGACCCGGCGCCGTGTGCGCTGTGCCCAGGCCCGGCCGTTACTGGCCCGACGCCGGGGCGGCGGGCGCCGCCTTCGTCGCGGGCGCCTTCTGCGCGGCGTTCTGCGGGTAGTTGCTCTGGTCGTTGGTCAGCCGGTAGCCGCTGCCCGTGCCGATCGCCTTCAGGTCCGACGCGTGACGCGCCCGGGCGGCCTTGCGGGCCGCCTTCTTCTGCGCCTTGTCGATCTGCTTCTGCGTCGGCGCGGACGCCGGATCCTGCGCATACGCCGCCGGCGCGGCGGTCAACAGCAGACCGAACGACGCCGTTACTGCCACTGCCACCGAAACCACGCGAGACTTCTTCATGGCCGGACCTCCTTGTCGATTGTTGATTGTGAGTAGGACACCGGCGCGCACACGACCGCTTGCGACAACGGCACCGATGCAACGTTAGCCGAACAGTATCCGCTTGTCCCTGTGCGTTCCTGAATTCTCCCGATAACGGCAACGATACGTGGGCAGCGCGTATGCCGTCGTTCCGGCGCGTCGCCCGCGCCATCAGGGAAACCGATAACCCGGCCTGGCCTGGCCCGGCCGGCGTTCAGATCCAGCGCGACAGCACCGGCAGCAGGACCGGCACGACGAAGGCGGTGAGCACGCCGTTCAATCCCATCCCGAGCCCGGCGAACGCGCCGGCCTCCTCGCTGACCTGGAACGCGCGCGCGGTGCCGATCCCGTGCGACGCGACGCCGAGCGCGAACCCGCGCACGGCCGGTTCGTCGACGCGCAGGGCGTTCAGGATCCCGCGCGCGCACACGGCCCCGAAGATCCCGGTCGAGATCACGAGCACGGCGGTGAGCGACGGAATCCCGCCGATTTCCGCCGCGACGGCCATCGCGATCGGCGTCGTCGCCGATTTCGGCGCGAGCGACGCGATCGTCTGGTGCGACGCCCCGAACAATGCCGCGATGCCGACCGCCGACACGATCGCGGTCAGCGAGCCCGCGAGCAGGCCGACCAGCAGCGGCACCGCGGCGCGGCGCAGCTTCGACCACTGGCGGTACAGCGGCAGCGCGAGCGCGACGGTCGCGGGGCCGAGCAGGAAGTGGACGAACTGCGCGCCTTCGAAATACGTCGGGTACGGCGTGTGCGTGATCGTCAGCAGCACGACGATCAGCGCCACCGCGATCAGCACCGGGTTCGCGAGCGGGTTGAAGCGCGCCCGCGCATAGACGGCCTGCGCGAACAGATATGCGATCAGCGTGATGGTCAGGCCGAGCAGCGGGCTCGCGGCGAGATAGACCCAGATCGCGCCGAGTTTCGGGAAGGCCGTCATTGCGTGCCCTCCACCGCATCGCCCGCGCGCCGCTGGCGCCGCAGCAGTGCACGCGTGACGAGCGCCGTCACGGCGATCGCGAGCGTGGTGCTGACGGCCAGCGCAACGACGACCGCGAGCGCATCGCCGCGCACGCGGTCGGCCGACACCATGATGCCGACGCCGGCCGGCACGAACAGCAGCGACAGGTGGCGCAACAGCTCGAGCGCGGTCGGCTCGATCGCGTCGGCCACCTGCGGGCGCAGCATCACGAAGCCGAACAGCAGCAGCATGCCGATCACGGGCCCCGGCACCGGCAGGCCGAACAGGTAGGACACGCCTTCCCCGAGACACTGGAAGGTCAGCAAGACCGCGAACGCCTGCAACATGAAACGCTTCTCCCGAACGGGGCCGCGCTGTCGTACGGCCGCGCGACCGATGGCCGGCGGCTTGCGGCGCCGGCGTGGACGATACGCGCGATCGTACCAACAATGCCCGCCGCGCGGGCCTTGCGGGGCCGGGCCAACGATGCGGGCGGTCACGGGCACGCCGTGAAGCACCACGCGAAGCCGATGACGATGCGGCGCGGTTCGCGAAGGAGCTCGCGTTGCCGAACCGGGACGAAAAAGCACGGGCGATCGGGGCGTGCGGGTTGCAGTCCGGCACCTTCGCCCGGTTCACGCGCCGCACGCAACAAAGGCGGGCATGCGCCCGCCTCGTCGTCATACGCGTTCACGCTGCCCGCGCCACGGGCAGCGCGAGTGCGAACCCGTCGCTTACTTCAGTCGCGTCGCGAGTTCATTCGCCATCGCCTTCGTCGCGGCCTTCGTCGGCGCGTCGCCGGCCAGCGCGTTCAGCAAACCGAAATCATGGATCGTGCCGTCGTAGCGCGTGGTCGTCGCATCGACGCCAGCTGCGTCGAGCTTGCGGCCGTATGCTTCGCCCTCGTCACGCAGCACGTCGAACTGCGCGACCTGGATCAGCGCGGGCGGCAGGCCCTTCAACTGCGCGGTGCTTGCGCGCAGCGGCGACGCGTAGATCTCGTTGCGTTGCGCTTCGTTCTTCGTATAGGCATCCCAGAACCACTTCATCATCGGCCGCGTCAGGAAGTGCCCTTGCTGATACGCGTTGTACGAGCCCGTGTTGAAGTTGTGGTCCGTGACCGGCCACATCAGCCCCTGGAAGCGGATCGCGGGGCCACCCTTGTCCTTCGCCATCAGCGCCACCACGGCCGCCATGTTCCCGCCGACGCTGTTGCCGACCACCGCGAGGCGGCTGCCGTCGACGCCGATCTCCGCGCCGTGCGCGGCCACCCACTTCGTCGCCGCATACGCCTGGTTGATCGCGACCGGGTAATGCGCTTCCGGCGACGGCGTGTAGTTCACGAACACCGCGACGGCCCCCGATTGCACGACGAGATCGCGAACGAGGCGTTCATGCGTCGGAAAATCGCCGAGCACCCAGCCGCCGCCATGGATGAACACGAACACCGGCAGCGTGCCCGTCGCGCCTTGCGGGCGGACGATCGTGACCGGCACGGACAGGCCGTCCTGTTCGATCGTGCGGTTCGACACGTCGATCCCCGACAGGTCGACCTTCGTGCCGTTCTGCGCGTCGACCAGCACCTGTCGCGCCTTCGCGGGGCTCAGCGTTTCGAGGCCCGGGCCCTTCTGGCCGTTCAGCGCGGCGAGGAAAGCGCTCGTCGTCGTATCGGGGCGGGCGGTATCGGCACCGGCGGCGAATGCGGTGGTCGAGGCGGACAGTACAGCGGCGACGGCGGCAGCGATCAGCAGCGGCTTGACGATCTTCATGATGGTGTTCCTTGGCTTTAGCCGGTAAATGACGATGGATGATTCGCAGTGCGATCGATCAGGCAAGCGTGAGCGTGACGTCGATGTTGCCGCGCGTCGCGTTCGAATACGGGCACACGAGGTGCGCGCGGTCGATCAGCGTCTGCGCGATGTCACGATCGAGGCCGGGCAGCGAGATCGTCAGTTCGACTTCGATGCCGAAGCCGTTCGGGATCGCGCCGATGCCGACGCTGCCTTCGATGGAAGCGTCCGCGGGCATCGCGATCTTGTCGCGGGCCGCGACGAACTTCATCGCGCCGATGAAGCACGCGCTGTAGCCGGCGGCGAACAGTTGCTCAGGGTTCGCGCCTGCACCGCCCGCGCCGCCGAGCTCGCGCGGCGTGGTCAGTTTCAGGTCGAGGTTGCTCTCGGGCACCGTGGCACGGCCGTCACGGCCGCCGGTGGCTTTTGCATGGGCGCGGTACAGCACTTTTTCGATCGACATGACAGACTCCTTTTCAGCAAATGAATGAAACAGCCTTCGAACCGGGGACCGCGTGCCGACAGCCTTGCTGCTCGCATCGCGCTTGTTTATCTACTCATAGATAGATAAACATCCCCAAAAAATGCAGATGGTCGAGCCATCTGCGCCAGAAGTCTATCTACCTATAGATAGACAGCAAGACTCAATAAAAAGGCGGCGAACCGCCTCACTGCATGCGCGCTCCGTCAGGACCGCTTTTTCCAGACGGCCTCGACATCTTCGAGACGCGCCCGTGTGTGAAACAGCCGGCTGGCCAGCACACTGCCCTGGAACGCCGCGTACAACGTGCGCGCGGCCGTCTCGGGCTCGCCGCTGAACTGCAGCGTGCCTTCCTGCGCACCCTGCTTCAACAATTCCGCCAGCCAGCTCTCGTTGGCCTTGAAGAACGCCTGCACCGCCTGCCGCACATTCTCCGGCAACGTTTCGATGTCGGCCGCGAGCATCCCGCACAGGCAGATCAGGTTGCCGTCGCCGAGCGTGCGGCCGAACATCTTCGTGTACAGGCTCAGCTTCACGTCGGCCGGCAACGCCGGATCGATCGCCCGCACGGCCGCGAGGACTTCGTCGCTGTAGGCCGCCACCGCTTCCAGCACGAGGTCGTCCTTCGACGGGAAGTAGTAGTGGATGCTCGACGTCTTCACGCCCACCAGGTCGGACAGGTCTCGATAGCTGAAGCCGTTGTAACCGCGCTGCATCATCAGCGTGATCGCGTGGTCGAGAATCTGTTCGCGGACGGTCGGTTTCGTTTCCATGGATCGAACTTTATCTACTCATAGATAGATAGTCAAGAACTTTATTTGGGGCGCGATGAGATGGTGTGCAAGCCGTGGCTCGACTGTCGAGATGCGCGGAACGCCGTGCCGAGGCTATTCAACCGACGCCCGATATTTCGCTTGATGAGTCCGCGGGCACCGCGAACCGGCCACGGCCGGACGTCGCACTTGAATCCGCGCCCACGTGATCAGAGCGCGGATGACCGGCGCCTGCGTCGCTTCGATCAGAAACGGTAGGCAAATGCGAAGGCAAGCAGGCGGCGTTCGATTGTGCAAACGATGGCGGCAACACTGTGATCAACCACCCATAACAAGACTCGACGTGTGCTCATACGCACCGGACTCGACATCCGTGCCCTACCGGTTCTGTTGGGTGAAAGCCTTCAGAGACCGAACGGTACGTACGCATTCAGCGACTCGGGCGACTCGATGAACCCGGCTTCCCCGAACGTGCCGAGCCCACTGCCCCGCTTGCAGGAAAGAGGCGCGGCACCCGCGACAACCGCGAGTGCCTACCACTTAATTTTGCAGAAAGTCGAGCACCATGCGATTGAATGCGTCCGCATGCTCCCACTGCGCCCAGTGCCCGCATCGCCCGAATACATGCAGGTGAGCATTCGGCATGCCCCACACGAGCCGCAGGCCCACATCCATCGGCACGAAACGATCGTCGCGCCCCCAGATCACGAGCGCGGGCGCCTTGATTTCGTTCAACCGGTGACCATAGTCGGGAAACTGCTTCGGATTGGCAGCCAGGCTTTTCACGAAGTTCTCGAGATGATCGCGCCGCGCCAGCATGTTATCGAGCCGCGTCTGCGTCAGCTCTTCGGTCATCGTGCTCGCGTCGTAGACGAACACGTTGAGCATCTTCTTCAGGTTCTCGAGCGTTGGGTTGCGATACAGCCCTTGCAGCAGCTTGATGCCTTCGGTAGGCATCGGCACAAACTGGCTCGGACCGCCCGTGCCGCCGCCCATCAGCACCAGCTTGCCGACGCGCTCCGGATACGACAGCGCGAAGGCCACCGCGCTATGCCCGCCCATCGAGTTGCCGACGAGATGCGCGCGCTCGATGCCGAGCGTATCCAGCACGCCCTTCAGCACACGCGCGTTGAGGTCGGAGCGCGAGCCGGTGCAGATGATCGTATCGCTCTTGCCCCAGCCGGGACAGTCGACGAGGATCACGCGATAACCCGCGTTCGCGAACGCGTCCACGTTGCGATGGAAGTTCGCCCAGCCGCTCGCGCCCGGACCGGAGCCGTGCAGCAGAACGAGCGTTTCCTTGCCCGCGCCGGTGTCGTTGTAGTGCACGCGCAGTTCCGTGCCGCCTTCCATCACGTTCACGAACCTGCTGGTCGCGGCCTCTGTATGAATCACGGTGTCAGTCATGTCGATGTCCTTCGTCAGATCGATTCGGTTCCAAGTGTGTGCGAGCCGTTGGCCGACTCGCGCGGAGATTTCGCGACCACGGCGAGCGCACCGAGCGCCGCGATCACGATGAGCGGAATGCTCGAGATCACGAGCATCGACGCGCTCTGGCCCAACGCCAGCAGTTGCCCGGCGATCAGCGGGCCGACCATCGAACCCACACGGCCGACGGCCACCGCTGCGCCGACGCCCGTGCCGCGCACCCGCGTCGGATACGTTGCCCCGGCAAGCGCATACAGCACCGATTGCGTGCCAACGAGAAACAGCCCCGCCAGCAGGCCGCCCCATGCCATCGACACGCTGCCCGTCGCGCTGGCGAGCGCCAGCAACGCAATCGCGATGCCCGCATACATGCCGACCACGACCGGCCGCTTGCCCATGCGATCCATCAGCCCTGCGATCACGATCGCACCGACGCCGCCGCCGATGTTGAACATCATCTGAACGATGCTTGCCTGTACCGGTGTGAGGCCGCGCGAGAGCACCATCGACGGCAACCAGTTCATCAGGAAATACAGCACGATCAGCGTTCCCAGGTAGCTGATCCACAGCGCGATGGTCGTTACCGCGCGCCCATCGCTGAAGAGCGCGCGCACGATGCCGTCCTTCGACTCGCGGGTCGCAGACTGGCTCGCCGCGACGAAGTGCGTCGACTCCTTCAGGAAGAGCGCCAGCAGCGGCAAGGTCAACAGCGGCCCGATCCCGCCGACATAGAAAATGTGCCGCCAGCCCTCAGCGCCCGGGCTGACGATGCCGATCACGGCCGCGAGCGCCGCGCCGAAAGGCATGCCGCAGTACATCGCGCCGACTGCCGTGCTGCGTTGTCCGGGCGCTGCCGCCTCAGCACACAGCGCGATCAGGTTCGGCATCGCAGCACCGAGACCGAGGCCCGTGAGAAAGCGCGCGACGAGCAGGCTCTGCAGATCCCACACCTGGGTCGTTGCAATCGAAAACATCCCGAACAGCGCGACCGACATCATCAGCACGCGCTTGCGGCCGATGCGATCCGCGAGCCTGCCGCCAATCGCCGCGCCCGGCAGCAGGCCGAGCGCGCCGATGCCGAATGCCCAGCCGAGCTGCGCGACCGCGAGATGAAACTCGCGTGCCATGCGCGGCGCGGCGATGCCGGTGGATTGCAGGTCGAGCCCCTCGAGGAGCGCGACCGCGAGGCACAGGCCGATGGTGATGGCGCCGCCGGCGCGCGTGGGGGAAGCCGTTGACGTTTTCATTGATGTCTCCAGGTTGAACGATGCAGCGCTCTTCATGGCGCGTGGCATACCGAATGGTTCAGGCGCGTGCTTCGCGCTTCTTGAGATCGAGCGCGACGTCGACGATCATGTCTTCCTGGCCGCCCACCATGCGTCGCTTGCCGAGCTCGACGAGAATGTCGACGGCTTTCAGGCCGTACTTCTTCGCCGCGATTTCAGAGTGCCGCAGGAAGCTCGAATACACGCCCGCATAACCGAGCGCGAGCGTTTCGCGGTCCACCCGCACCGGTCGGTCCTGCAACGGGCGGACGATATCGTCGGCCGCATCGAGCAGGCGATAAAGATCGGTGCCGTGAGGCCAGCCAAGGCGCTCGGCCGCCGCGATGAACACTTCGAGCGGGGCATTGCCCGCTCCCGCCCCCATGCCCGCCAGGCTCGCATCGATGCGGTCGCACCCCTCCTCGACCGCAACGATCGAGTTGGCCACGCCGAGGCTCAGGTTGTGATGGGCATGCATGCCCGTGTGGGTCTCGGGGCGAAGCACGGCCTTGAGCGCCCTGAAGCGCGCCCGGATGTCGTTCATGTTCATCGCGCCGCCGGAATCGACCACGTACACGCAGGTCGCTCCGTAGCTTTCCATCTTCTTCGCCTCGATAGCGAGGTGGTCAGGCGTGGTCATGTGGCTCATCATCAGAAAGCCGACCGTATCCATGCCGAGGCTGCGCGCATATTCGATGTGCTGCTTCGAAATGTCCGCCTCCGTGCAATGGGTCGCGACACGTACGACACGCGCACCCGCGTCGTACGCGGCCTTCAGGTCGTGAATCGTTCCGATGCCGGGCAGCAGCAGCGTCGCGATTTGCGCGTGCTTCACCACATCGGCGACCGCCTCGATCCATTCCAGATCGCCATGCGCGCCGAAGCCATAGTTGAAGCTCGAGCCCTGCAAGCCATCGCCATGCGCGACCTCGATGCTGTCGACCTTCGCCTCGTCCAGCGCGCGGGCGATGTCCTGCACGTTCTGAATCGAATACTGATGACGGATCGCGTGCATGCCGTCGCGCAGCGTCACATCGGAGATATAGAGTTTCTTGTCCATGATCGGGTGCTCCTTGCTTCAGGCGTTCACGAGCGACGCAGCCATGCGCTCGGCCGTTGCCAGCGCGGCGGAAGTCATGATGTCGAGATTGCCCGCGTAGGCCGGCAGATAATGGGCCGCGCCTTCCACCTCGATGAAGATCGAGGTCTTGAGTCCGCTGAAACGGCCGAGTCCGGGGATATGCAACGGCGCAACGGCGGGGATCTCGTCGAACTGCACGGATTGCTTCAGGCGATAGCCGGGTACATAGGCCTGGACCGCAGCGGCCATCTGGCCGACCGACGCTTCGATCTGCGCCCGGTCTGCCGCTTCGGACAGCACATAGACCGTGTCGCGCATCATGAGCGGAGGCTCGGCCGGGTTGAGCACGATGATCGCCTTGCCCTTTCCGGCGCCGCCGACCGCTTCGATCGCCTTCGACGTCGTCTCCGTGAATTCGTCGATGTTGGCGCGCGTGCCGGGCCCCGCCGACTTGCTGCTGATCGATGCGACGATCTCCGCGTAATGCACCTTTGCGACCCGCGACACGGCCGCGACCATCGGGATCGTCGCCTGTCCGCCGCACGTGACCATGTTCACGTTCGGCGCATCGAGATGCGCGTCGAGGTTCACCACCGGCACACAATACGGGCCGATGGCAGCGGGCGTCAGGTCGATCACGCGAATGCCGGGCTTGAGCGCGCGCAGGAACGCTTCGTTCTTCACATGCGCGCCGGCGGATGTCGCATCGAACACGAAGTCGATCTCGTCGAATACGGGCAGGCGCGCCAGCCCTTCCACGCCTTCATGCGTCGTCGCCACGCCGAGCCTCGCGGCGCGCGCGAGGCCGTCCGAGGCCGGATCGATGCCGACCATCGCCGCGACGTCGAGATGCCTGCCGCGACGCATGATCTTGATCATCAGGTCGGTGCCGATGTTGCCGGATCCGATGATCGCGGCTTTGCACCTCGTGTTGTCTGTTGCCATGGAAATGTCTCCGTCCGTCATTCGCTGAAACTGGCGCGCACACTGCCGAGCCCTTCGATATGCGCCGTATAAGTGCCGGCCGCCTTCACCGCGACCATCGGGCCGAGCGCACCCGTCAGCACGATCTCGCCCGCGCGCAACGGCGTGCCGAGTCGAGCCATCCGGTCCGCGAGCCACGCAGCCGCATTCAGTGGATTGCCGAGGCACGCACTTCCATTGCCGCGTGAAAGCACTTCGCCGTCCTGCGTGAGCGTCATCGCGCAAGCGGTCAGATCGATATCGCGCAGCAGCACCGGGCGGCTGCCGAGCACGAACAGCGCACTCGACGCGTTGTCCGCGACGGTGTCGAAAAACCGGATATCCCAGTCGCGGATGCGACTGTCGACGACCTCGACCGCGGCGACCGCATAAGCGGTCGCCGAGATCAGATCCGCGAAGGTGTGCTTTTCGGCGGTCAGGTCGCGTTCGAGCACGAGTGCGATCTCCGCTTCGACCTTCGGCTGAATCAACGAGGCGAGCGGCATCGGCTGGCTGTCGCCGTAAGCCATCGACGCGAACAACGCGCCGAAGTCGGGCTGATCGACGCCGAGTTGCTTCTGCACCGCGGGCGAAGTCAGGCCGATCTTCCTGCCGACGACGCGCTCGCCGTTCGCTGCGCGCAAGTCGTTGTTGATCTGCTGGATCGCGTAAGCGAGTGTCGCGTCGCCTTCGGGACACGTCTCGCGCAGTGGCGCGATCGTCCGACGCGAGGCCTGCGCTTCACGCAGGCGCGCGGCCATCGAAAGAATGTTGCTGTCATCCCACATGGTTCTATCTCCTGGAAAGGGTCTGTTCTCGCGCGTGCATCGCGCCGAAGCCGGCGATCCATTCCGGAATCGCGCGGTAGTAATCGATCGATGCCGCGTAACGACCGCTCGCCGCAAGCGCACCGAATGCCGCAACCCACGTGCGGATCTCGTGTGCGGACTTGCCTGCCTCAAGCGTGATTGCTTCGTTCGTGAAGCCATCGGCGGCGGTGAGTTCACCGCGTTCGAGCAGTTCGAGAAACGCGCGGTCCCATGCTGGATTGAGCGGATGCAGCCGGCTGTCACCCGCAGCGAACGCCTTGGCCGCCGCGACGGTGCGGGATTGCCGCGCATCGCGCGACTCCGGTGACGGGTTGCGTCCCGCGATCAACCGTTCCGCGACGACATCGTCCGCGCCCGAGATTTCCGGCACCGGTGGCTCATGCGAAATGCCGCCCGAGCCGATCAGCAACACGCGCTTCGGCATGCGCGCGACGGCACGGCCAATCGCATCGCCGAGCAGCCGCGCGCGGCGGCACGACGCCATCGGCGGCGCAACCGAGTTGATGAACACGGGCACCACTGGATAGCGGTCGATGCCACCGGTGAGTACCTCGAGCGCCTGCGCGCAGCCGTGATCGACCTGCATGCGATACGAAACGGCGACGTCGATATCGCTCGCGAGCGCGGCATCGGCGAGCGCGAGCGCCACATCGCGCGCGACGGGCAACGGGCCGGCCGCGCTGCCGAAATCGCCGATGGCCGTTGCACTCACGCCGATGCAGAACTGCGGCATCACGTCGTAGAAAAATCCGTTGTAGTGGTCCGGCGCGAACACGATCACCAGTTCCGGATCGAACGCATCGACCCGCTCGCGCGCCGCGCGCTGCACCAGTTCGACTTCCGCGACGACTTTCGGACTGGGGTCGAAATACCCGTGCAAGGGGGTATGCGACATGCATTCGAGATGAATCGGCATCTCAGGCCCCTACCAGGTCGGCGGCGTGCGCGAACGTCGCGCCGTTGGCCGTCGCGCCCGTTGCCATCACAAGCGACAGCCGTTGCGCAAGCTGCGACACGCAGCCCGATACACATTGCGGCGAGCACATGCCGGCGACGAAGCGGTCGGGCCGCAACAGCACGACCGATTCGGGCATGCACGCGAACCAGTCGCGCAAGCGCGAGTCGACATCGCCAACAGCGATCACGTCGTCAGGCACGTCGTCTTGGAAGGCGAGCTGCGGGTCGGGCTTCGCGATCACGAAGCACCCCCCAAGCGCGTTCCAGATGCGGCGCGCCTCGGGCGTCAGGCCGAAAGTCGGGTCCGTGCCCCACCCCACGATCGCGAAACGGTTGCCGATCGCATCGTCGAGCCGGACGATGCTGCCATCCACCAGACGCACGCGTGGCTGGATGAACATGCGCCCCACAGGAGTGCCCGCCTGCGCATCGCGGCCGTGCACCATCCGCCCGATCAGCGATTCACGTTTCTCGCTCATCAAACCGACCAGCCTGCCGAACGCGCCGTGTCCGCGCTTCGCGATCATGCGCGCGAGCAGCCCTTCGGACCGCGCGCGTCGCGCCAGAAGCACGACGCCCTCTTCATAGCGCGGCATCGGCTTGAAGCGCATTTCGACGAAGTAACGCTTCAGGGAAGGCAGCATGTCGAAACAGCGCACGAACGCGTCGCGCACTTTCGATCCGAAGAGGCTCGTCGGCGCGAAGATATCGCCCGCGACTTCCGAGAGGTGGATCATCGAGCGCGCGTGGGCGCGCCGCTCAATCGTGTAGGTATCGAGCAGCGCGTCGTGCGCCGTGCCTTTCACGACCATCGCGAGCTTCCAGCCGAGATTGCTCGCGTCGCGAATGCCGCTGTTGTAACCCTGCCCCTGCCACACCGGCATGATGTGTGCAGCGTCCCCCGCGAGCAGGATGCGTTTGACGCGGAACGTGCTCGCGAGCCGCGCGTTGTGCGTATAGACCCGTCGGCGAATGTAGTCGACCTTGTCAGGGTCGTCGACGACCCCGCGCACCAACGCCGCCATGTTCTCCGGCTTCGACAGTTCCTCCTCCGTCTCGCCCGGCATCACCATGAACTCGAAGCGCCGGATCCCGTGCGGCAGCGCCGCCGAAACGTAGGGACGCCTCGCGTCGCAATGCAGATAGACATGCGGAGAGCCGATCGGGTCGTTGCGCACGTCGATCACGATCCATTGATTCGGCTTCGTGCGGCCTTCGAACGGCACGTCGAGCGCGCGGCGCACAAAACTGTTGCCGCCGTCCGCACCGACCATGTATGCGGCACGAATCGTCGTCTTCGCACCGTTCGCGTCTGTCACGTCGAGGGTCACCCCGCTCTCGTCCTGCACGAAGCTGTCGACGCTGTGGCCAAGCAGCGTCGATACATTCTCGAAACGCCCGAGCCCCCTGTACAGAATCTGATCGGCGAGCGGTTGAATGAATGCATTGCGGCGTGGCCAGCCGAACTCGTCGGTGCGCGGCTCGATCGACGCGAAGCACTTCCCTTTCAGCGTGAAGCGCATCCAGTGATTCGGTGTGGTGTGCGGCAGCAGAGCGTCGACAAGGCCGACCGACTGGAATACGCGCAGTGCTTCGTCGTCGAGGCCGATGGCGCGCGGATAGTCGATGATCTGCGCGAGCTTCTCGATCACGACGACGCGCACGCCCTGCAGGCCGAGAATGTTCGCGATCATCAGGCCGACCGGGCCCGCGCCGATGATGGCGACATCTGCGTCGATCGAACGGTGTGTCGTTTCGTGAGGATGAGCGCGGCCGTTGCCGGCCGCCGGTTCAAAGGCGGGGCGCATGCTTGTCTCCTGACTGGGCTTGTCCGATGTGCTGAACCGACGAAGCGCCTGGCTCCCGATCGTTCAGCTTATGAACGCAGTTTATGGATGGCGGATAACCCCCTCAACAAAATCTCCGGAATGTGCATAGAATGCACATGATTGATTTCAATGGGATTTTTTCCGTGACAACCTATACGAACGTGCGCGGACTGGCGCGCGGCCTTCAGGTACTGCGGGCTCTGAATGCGATGGAAGACGGACGCGCAACGAGTCAGCAGATCGCCGATCTGACCGGCCTGCATCGCACTACGGTGCGCCGCCTGCTCGAAACGTTGATGGAGGAAGGATTCGTGCGCCGCAGCACATCGGACGACAGCTTCCGCCTGACGCTCGCCGTGCGTTCGCTGAGCGAGGGCTTCACCGATACCGAGCGCATCGCCACCGTGGCGCCGCCGATCATGGGGCAGCTCCTGCAGCGCGTCGCGTGGCCATCCGATCTGACCACGCCCGATGGCGACGCGATGATCATCCGTGAGACGACGCATCGCTTCAGCCGGCTGTCGTTTCATCGCGCGATGGTCGGGCGGCGTTTGCCGATCTTGCTGACGGCTGCGGGCCGCGCCTACTTCGCAATGTGCCCCGACGAGGAGCGTGAGGACATTCTGGAACTGCTGCGCTCCGGTGCGGGCGGCGAAGAGCAACAGGCGTTCGCGAGAAACGATGCGCTCGTGCGCAAGCTGATCCGGCGTGTGCGAGAGGATGGTTTCGGCTCGAATCACGGGGACTGGACCGCACAGGCGAAGATCGGCGCGGTGGCGGTCGCGATCAGCGCGGACGAGCGCGTGATCGCGAGTCTCAATATCGTCTTCCTGTCGCGCGCGGTCAGTCTCGCAGATGCCACTCGCCGCTATGTGCCCGAGTTGCAAAAAACGGCGACCGAGATTGCCGCAGCGTTGAAGCTGGAACCAGGGACTCCGCCCCATCCATCGGCGTAAGCAAATCCACGGCAGCGATCCTCACTGCGGCTTCAACATCCGCTGAATGATCGTCCGCAACATCGCCCGGTGCGCGCGCGGCTTGAACCCCGGCTCGAACACCACGCGCCCGACCGCGCCTTCCGCGAGCGCGAGCAGCCACGTCGCGACAAGATCGGGCTTCAGGCTTGCGTCGATCTTCCCTTGCGCCACGCCGCGCTTGATCAGCGCGACCATCCGCCCTTTCACCTGCGCCTCGTTCGCCGCGAACAGCGCGGCGACGTCCGGATTGCGCGTCGCCTCCGCCGCGGTCTCGACGCAGATGCGCGCATAGACGGGATCGCTCGACAGTTCCATCAACGTCAATGCGATCTCCTCGATCGCGGCCAGCGCGTCGTCGGCGTCCGCATGCCGCGCGAACAGTTCGGCCATCTCGCGCTGGTCGTCCTGCGCGACTGCCTCGATGATCGACGCCTTCGTCGGGAAGTAGTGGAACAGGTTGCCGGGACTCATGCCGGCCGCCTTGCAGATCGCGGCCGTGGACGTCGCATGGAAGCCGTCGCGCGCAAAACAGTCGATCGCGGCATTCAGGATCTGGCGCCGCTTCGCTTCCACTCTTTCAGGGTCGATCTTTCTCAACAGGCACTCCGTACTCGACGATGACTCGAATCTTTATTAGACTGATTAATCGATCTATTATCGTGGCGACGTCCGGCAGGCGTCAAGGCAGCGTGCCCCCGCACATGCCGCCTGCGGCATCCACTCACGCCACCGTACCGAGGGCCTCTTGAAACGAATCGTCATCGTCGCCATCGCGCTCGTCCTGTTCGTGCTCGTCGTGGCCGGTGCGCTCGTGCTGCGCGGCCTCGCCGACTTCGAGCTGAAGGGCGCGAACGCGTCGTCGCTCACGTTCCGCACCAACGGCGCCGACCTCGCCGGCACGCTCGCGCTGCCGGCCCATGCGCCCGGCGCGCCGATCGTACTGCTCGTGCACGGTGACGGGCCGCGCACCCGCTTCTCCGACGACGCGATGCTGCCGCTCGTCAACAGCCTGCTCGACGCCGGCATCGGCGTATTCGCATGGGACAAGCAGGGCACCGGCCGCAGCGGCGGCGACTGGCTCGCGCAATCGATGCAGGATCGTGCGAACGAAACGATCGCCGCGATGGCGCGCGTGCGCGCCGTCGTCGGTCCCGCGCACAAGATCGGCCTGCTCGGCTTCTCGCAAGGCGGCTGGGTCGTACCGCGCGTCGCGAATGCAGTGCGGCCCGCGTTCTCGGTGATCGTCGGCGGCGCCGTCAGCTGGCGCCGGCAAGGCACCTACCTGAGCCGGCAGCAGCTCCAGGCAACGGGCCTGCAGCCGGATCGAATCGATGCGACACTGGCCGCCGAGCGACGCGACAACGACGAAATCTTCGGTCGGTCTGACGTACCGGCCGATCCGCGCCGGCGCCCCGACATCGAGCCGCGCCGCTTCGGCTTCATCGCACGCAACTACCTGGAGGATTCGTCGCAGGCGCTCGCGACGATGCAGGGGCCCGTGCTGGCCGTGTGGGGCGCGCAAGACCGCAATGTCGATCCGGTCGACGAGGCGCATGCCTACACGCAAGCCTTCGCGAACCGGCCCGACCGGCGCGTGGTCGTCGTGCCCGGTGCGACGCATGGGTTGCTGCGCGCCGGCTGGTTCGACTACCAGCTCGAGTCCGACTGGCCGACGTGGAAGACTTGGTTGTACATGGCGCTCGGGCGCCATGCATATGCGCCCGGCACGCTCTCCAGGATCGAGGCGTGGATCCGGTCGCAGTGAACACGTGTGCAGTACCGCGGCGCCGCGAAGGCGCCGCACCTGAAACAGGCAATACGGCCGTGCCGGCTGGCGTGGCCGCATCAAGGAGAGGTTCCAATGTTTTCGTGGTTTGAACGGCGCCTGCCGACTTTCCCGCTCGAAGATCCCGTCACGCCGCCGAAGGGATTCTTCTCGTTCGTCTGGGCGTGCACGAAAGGCGCGCGCAGCTGGATCCTGCTGATCGCGTTGACGTCGGCCGCGCTGGCCGCGTACGAAGCCGCGCTGTTCGCGATGATGGGCCGCGTGGTCGACTGGCTCGCGTCCGCGACGCCGGCGGATTTCGGCGGCCGGCACTTCGGCACGCTCGCCGGTTTCGCGGCGATCCTCGCCGGCAGTGCCCTGCTGATCGCGCTGCATACGATGGTCAAGCACCAGGTGCTCGCGATCAACTTCCCGATGCGGCTGCGCTGGCTGTTTCACCGGCTGATGCTCGACCAGAGCCTGTCGTTCTACGCGAACGAATTCGCGGGCCGCGTGACGACGAAGATCATGCAGACCGCGTTGGCGGTGCGCGACGCGCTGTTCATGTCGGTCGACGTCGTGATCGGCGTCACCGCCTACCTGATCGGCATCCTCGCGCTCGCCGCCAGCTTCGACTGGCGACTGATGATTCCGCTCGTGCTGTGGGCGCTTGGCTACGGCGCGGCGTGCGCGTATTTCGTGCCGCGCCTCGGTGCGGTCGGCAGCCGGCAGGCCGACGCGCGCGCGCTGATGACGGGCCGCATCACCGACGCGTATTCGAACATCACGACCGTGAAGCTGTTCTCGCACACGCGGCGGGAAGCCGACCATGCACGACGCGCGATGGAAGCGTTCAAGGCAACCGGCGACGCGCAGATGCGGCTCGTCAGCGCGTTCGAGGTCGTCAATCACCTGCTGTCGACGCTGCTGCTGGTCGGCTCCGCCGGGCTCGCGCTGTATCTGTGGATGCACGGCGAAGCGAGCGCGGGCGTCGTCGCGGCCGTGATCGCGATGGCGCTGCGCCTGTCGAGTTATTCGCACTGGATCATGTGGGAAATGACCGAGCTGTTCGAGAACGTCGGCACGATCCAGGACGGCATCAACACGCTGACGAAGGTGCGCAGCGTGGTCGACGCGCCCGATGCGAAGCCGCTTACGGTGCAGCGGGGCGAAATCGTGTTCGACAACGTGCAGTTCGCGCACGAGGACAACGATCGCGCGGTATTCGACGGGTTGAACCTGACGATCCGGCCGGGCGAGCGGATCGGCCTGATCGGCCGCTCGGGCGCCGGCAAGTCGACGCTCGTGAACCTGCTGCTGCGCTTCTACGACGTGGGCGGCGGCGCGATCCGGATCGACGGGCAGGACATCGCGCACGTCACGCAGGACAGCCTGCGCGCCGCGATCGGGATGGTCACGCAGGATACGTCGCTGCTGCATCGGACGATGCGCGAGAACCTGCTGTACGGCCGCCCCGACGCGACCGAGCGCGAGATGCAGGACGCGGCCGAGCGCGCGGAAGCGTCCGAATTCATCGACCGGCTGCGCGACCGCCACGGCCGCAGCGGCTACGACGTCGAGGTCGGCGAACGCGGCGTGAAGCTGTCGGGCGGCCAGCGGCAGCGCGTCGCGATCGCACGCGTGATGCTCAAGGACGCGCCGATCCTCGTGCTCGACGAAGCGACCAGCGCGCTCGATTCCGAGGTCGAAGTCGCGATCCAGCGCAGCCTCGACGGCCTGATGAGCGGCAAGACGGTGATCGCGATCGCACACCGGCTGTCGACCATCGCGGCGATGGACCGGCTGATCGTGCTCGACGAAGGGCGCATCGTCGAGGAAGGCACGCACCAGCAACTGCTGCAGGCCGGCGGCATCTATGCGGCGCTGTGGGCGCACCAGAGCGGCGGGTTCCTCGGTGAAACGGCGGAGGTGGAGAAGGCGGAGCAGTAGGCGGGACCGCTGTGGCAACATGGCGCACGGCGATCGCCGGCCGGTTCGGCCACGGTCGCATTCCCGCCGGCGGGATGCCCGCCCCCGGCTTCCCGTCGCCCGACGCAGATCCAAGGAGCCCCGCATGACCACGCGACCGGATATCGCCACCGCGCTCGACGCGCCCGATTCGGTGCTCGAGGAAGACGAGCAGCGATTCGTGCAGCGGATTCGTCAGCACGGGTGGTTCCGCACGGAAGTGTTCGCGGAAGGGGACGCGCCCGGGTTTTCTTTCACGACCGGGCTGTGGGTCAACCACGGTTTTCCGGAACTCATCGTGTTCTCGATGCCGGCGCGCATCGTCCATGACGTGCTGTGGGACGTCTACCGGATGGTCGCAGCCGGCACGCCGCCGCCGGTCGGCGAAGTCACGGATGTCGTATTCGGCAACGCGAACGCGCTGCTGATGCCGGTCGACAAGGCGCACTACGAAGCCCATCTCGGCTGGAACCGCTGGTTCTACGGCAACGACGAGTTCCCGTGCGTCCAGTTGCTGTGGCCCGACCGCGACGGGGTTTTCCCGTGGCAGCCGGAAGCGGACGACGCGTTGAACGCCGCGCAGCCGCGCCTGTTCGGCGCCGGCAACCAACACCACTGACCCGCGCGCAGGATCGCGCGGCACCGTGCAAGCGTGCCGCGCGGCCCGACGCTACAACCGCACGACCGTCGATTTCAGCTCGGTGTACTTGTCGAGCGCGTGCAGCGACTTGTCGCGGCCGTTGCCCGACTGCTTGTAGCCGCCGAACGGAAAATTCAGGTCGTCGCTGCCGTCACCGTAGCAGTTGACCCACACGGTGCCCGCGCGCAGCCGCCGCGCAACGGCATGCGCGGTCGACAGATCGGCCGACCATACCGCCGCGGCCAGCCCGTACTCCGTGTCGTTGGCGATCCGCACGGCCTCGTCGACGTCGTCGAACACGATCACCGACAGCACGGGCCCGAAGATCTCCTCGCGCGCGATCCTCGCATCCGGTTTCACCTCGAACACCGTCGGCTCGACATAGAACCCGCCCGTCTCCTCGCGCACGCGCGCACCGCCCATCACGAGGCGCCCCTCGTCGCGCCCGGCGCCGATGTAACCCATCACGCGATCGAGCTGCATGCGATCGACGATCGCCCCCATCGTCACCGACGGATCGAGCGGATGCCCGGGCACGAAGCGCCGCGACGCGTCGACCAGCTTCGCGACGAATTCATCCTTGATGTCGCGATGCACGAGCAGGCGCGAGCCGGCCGTGCACACTTCACCCATGTTGAAGAAGATCGCGTCGGCGGCCGCCTGCGCGGCGCGGTCGAGATCGGGGCAATCGGGCAGCACGATGTTCGGCGACTTGCCGCCGAGCTCGAGCCAGACACGCTTCAGGTTCGACTGCGCGGCGCACGCCATGATCTGCTGCCCCGTGCGCGTCGACCCCGTGAACGCGATGCAGTCGACGTCGCGATGCAGCGCGAGCGCCCTGCCCGGTTCCGCGCCGCCCGGCACGACGCTGAACACGCCCGCCGGCATGCCGGCGTCGCACGCAAGCTGCGCGACGCGGATCGCGGTGAGCGGCGATTTCTCGGACGGCTTGAGCACCACGCTGTTGCCTGCCGCGAGCGCCGGCGCGAACTTCCAGGCGGCCATCAGCAGCGGAAAATTCCACGGCACGACGGCCGCGACGACGCCGATCGGCTCGCGCGTGACGAGCCCGACCAGCCGAGGGTCGACCGGCGCCACTTCACCGCCGATCTTGTCGATCGCCTCCGCATACCATTCGACGCAATGCGCGGCAGCCGGCACGTCGATCGCCGTGGTATCGGCGATCGGCTTGCCGGTGTCGAGCGTCTCGAGCAGCGCGAGCTCGTCGAGGTGCTCGCGCATCAGCGCGGCCCAGCGCTGCAGCACCGCCTTGCGCGCGCGCGGGTTCAGCCCGGCCCACACGCCCGCGTCGAACGCGCGGCGCGCGGCCGCCACCGCGAGGTCGACGTCGTCGGCGCCGCAATCGGCCACGTGCGCGAGCACACGACCGTCGATCGGGCTCAAGCAGGCGAAGGTCGCGCCGGTTTGCGCATGGCGCGCGGCGCCGTCGACGAACGCGCGCCCTTCGATCCGCAGCGCGGCCGCGCGGGCCTGCCAGTCTTCGAATGTCGATTGATTCATGCGTATCCTCGTGAAAAGTCCCGCATCACGATCCGGTAACCGGATCGATCGGCGTCAAGATGCCCGCGCGCGCCTCGATCGCTTCGCCCGCCGCGAGACACAGCGCCTCCTGAAAACGTCCGGCGACGAGTTGCACGCCGGTCGGCACGCCCTCGCGGATGCCGGTCGGCACCGACAGCCCCGGCAGCCCGAGCAGCGCGGTCGCGAGCAGCGGCCCCTGCCGGTCGACGATCGCGCGCATCGCGTCGTCGCCGTGCTGATCGGCGTCGATCGCGAACGGCCGCGCGCACGACACCGGCATCAGCAGCAGCGGATGGCGCACGAAGAACTGCTGCCAGTCGCGCAGCAACGCGGTGCGCCGCGCGAGGCCGTTCATGTAGCCCTCGAGATCCAGCGGCTTCGCGAGACGGCGCTGGCTCGCGAACGCGGTACGGATCGCGGCGTCGCCGTGCTGCATGATCACGTCGCCGAGGCCGCTGCGCGCTTCGTTGGTCACCAGGTCCAGCCACAGCTCGCACGCTTCGGCGAACCGCGGCGGCACCGCTTCCTCGACGATGCAGCCGGCGTCCTCGAGCCAGCGCGCGGCCTGCCGGATCGCATCGACCACCACGGGATCGGACGGCACGCCCGGCAGCGCCGCGCACACGGCCACGCGCGCGGGAAACGCGGTTTCGCGCGCCATCGGCGCAACCGGCATCCACCAAGCGTCGCGCGCGTCGCCTGCCGCCATCGCGTCGAGCGCGAGCCGCAGATCGCCGACCGTGCGGGCGAGCGGCCCCTGCACCGAGGCGAGCTGCACCGCGAGCGTGCGGTCCTTCGACTGCGTCGGGTTGTACGCCGGCACGCGGCCGGTGCTCGGCCGCAGCCCCGCGACACCGCATGCATAGGCCGGATAGCGGATCGAACCGCCCAGGTCGTTGCCGTGCGCGATCGCACCGATGCCGGCGGCCACGGCCGCGGCGGCACCGCCGCTGGAACCGCCCGGCGTCAGCGACGAATCCCACGGATTGGACGTGCGGCCGTGCAGGTCGTTGTCGGTGAACCAGCGGTACGAAAACGCCGGCGCATTGCTGCGCCCGATCACGATCGCGCCGGCCTTGCGCAGGTTCGCGGTCACCGGGCTGTCCTCGTGCGCGACCAGCCCTGAAAACGCGCGCACGCCGTTGGTCGTCGCGTGTCCGGCCGTGTCGACGTTGATCTTCACGGTCACCGGCACGCCGTGCAGCGGGCCGACCGGCGCGCCGCGCGCGATCGCGGCATCGGCATCGGACGCGGCCTGCAACGCGCTGTCGGCCATCACGTCGACGATCGCGTTGATGACGGGGTTCACCGCGTCGAGCCGCTGCAGGCAGCTGCGCGTGAGTTCGGTTGCGGACACGTCGCGACGCGCGACGCGCTCGGCCATCTCGGCCGCGCTGAGACGCCACCATTCCTGGGTCATGAGTTGCTCCTCGTTGATCTCGATGATTGTCTTGTACCGGACGTGCGCTACGCGCACGGCTGCCCGGCCAGCGGGGCGTGCGACGCGTAGATCTTGCGGCACGTTTCGACGACTTCCCACGTGCCGCGAAAACCCGGTGGAATCACGAACCGGTCGCCGGCGCGCAGCACGCGCTCGCGGCCGTCCGCATCGCGCACGATCGCGACGCCGCTCAGCATCTCGCAATACTCGGACTCGTCGTACTCGATCGTCCAGCGGCCGGGCGTGCATTCCCAGATCCCGCAGCTGAACTGCCCGCACGGGCTGATGTAGTGATGCGACAGCGTCTGCAGCGGATTGCCGTCGAGCAGCAGCCCGCTCGGCACGCGGCTCTGCGTGAGCTTCGCCGGTGCCTGCATCAGGTCGACGAGAGTCGTGATGTTGGTCATGTGTGCCTCCAGGGCATGAGTGAATCGAAACGTTTCGGTGCCGCGCGGGCGAGCCGCCCCGCGCGCATCAGAGCAGGTCCATCATCCGGTGCCAGGTCATCGCGAGCGCCAGCATCGGCGTGCGCAGCGCGCGTCCGCCCGGAAAGTCGCGATGGCGAATCCGGCCGAACAGGTCGAAGCGCGCGGCCTGCGCGTCGATCGCTTCCGCGATCAGCCGCCCCGCGAGGCCCGTCACGTTGACGCCGTGCCCGGAAAATCCCTGCGCGAAATACACGGTCGGCTCGAGCCTGCCGAAATGCGGCGCGCGATTCATCGTCGCGTCGATCAGGCCGCCCCATGCATAGTCGATCCGCACATCGGCCAGCTGCGGGAACGTCTTCAGCATGTCGCGCCGCATCGCGGCCGCGAGGTCGCGCGGCGTATTCGTCGAGCTGCTGGCCTTGCCGCCCCACAAGAGCCGGCGGTCGCGCGTCAGCCGGAAATAGTCGAGCGCCGAACGGGTGTCGCAGACCGCCGCATCGGCCGGCATCGTCCTGGCCGCGCGCGCGTCGCCGAGCGGTTCCGTCGCGATCAGGTACGTCGCGACCGGAATGATCTTGCGCGCGAGCGCGGGTGCCAGCCGCCCCAGGTACGCGTTGCAGGCCAGCACGACATGACGGGCATCCACGTGCCCGCGCGCGCACGTGACGCGGTGATGCGGCGCGGCACGATCGAGCGCGAGCGCGGTCGTGTCCTCGTGGATCGTCACGCCGGCCTCGCGCGCCGCCCGCGCGAGGCCGAGCGTGTAGTTCAGCGGATGCAGGTGGCCGCTGCCTTCGTAGCGCAGGCCGCCGACGTAACGATCCGATGCGACGAAGCGATGCATGTCGGCGCGCTCGACGACTTCGTAGCCGCGATAACCGAAGCGTTTCGCCGCGGTATCGCGCCACGCACGCAGCGCATCGAAATGGCGCGGCTTGTTCGCAGCGGTCAGGTAGCCGAAAGTCAGGTCGCAATCGATGCCGTAGCGCCCGACCCGCTGGCGGACGATGTCGACCGACTCCAGCCCCATCGCCCATACGCGCCGCACGTCGTCTTCCGGCAGGCAGGCCGAGAACGTATCGATGTCGCACGCGTACCCGGCAATCAGCTGGCCACCGTTGCGTCCGCTCGCGCCCCAGCCGATCCTCGACGCCTCGACGAGCACGACCGAATGGCCGCGCTCGGCGAGCTCGAGTGCCGCGGACAGGCCCGTGAGCCCGCCGCCGATCACGCAGACGTCGGCCGTCACGGCCCCGTCGAGCGACGGATGCCGCGCGCGGTCGTTGGCGGTCGCTGAATAGTAGGACTGAACATGTTGCTGGTTTTCGAACTTGAGCATGTGCAAGACTCGCGAACGGCGTCGCGTCAGAACGCGTAGATGAGTTGGGTGGCGAGCAGGTCGTTCGACTTCTCGTACGACCCGTCGTGGCGCAGGAAGACCTTGTTGCTCGCCCAGTCGTGCCGGTATTCGACTTTCACCGTCACTTGCTGGGTCGGGTAGAACAGCAGTTCGAACGCGGCGGCCTGCCGCGTCGTGCCCTTGCACTCGAAGCCGACACCGCCGTTCGCCTTCGACAGCGCGAGGCAGTCCGCATCGATGCCGAAACCGTTGTACGGATCCATCCCGTTGCCGTTCAGGCCGATCGAGGATCCGCCGCCGCCGTTCTTCCGGTTCACGAGCAGGTCGTAGCGCAGCGTCGCGCCCATGCGGCCGACCACCGGCGCGTTGAACTTGCGGTGCGCGAGCAGCGACAGCCCGAACCACTGCGCGAGCCCGCCGTTGAACGCGCCGTGCTGCTGCTGGCCGTAGTCGAACTCGGCGTTGTACTGCGCGTCGGCGAGCGTGTAGGTCGCATCGGCTTCGCCGAAGAAGAACGCGCCGTATGCGCTCGGCGCATTGCCGCCCACGCCGTAGCGCATGTTGCCGGTCGCCGGATCGACCGCGCTCGGCAGCGTCTGTCGGCCGATGCTGATCGAGCCGCCGACATCGAGCGCGCTGCCGCGCAGATAATCGACACGCGCGGTGAAGGTCGGCACCTTGTTGCTCGTCGTGATCGGGTCGCCGAACGCGTTGACGCCGGTCTGCGTCACCGCGCCCGCGCTGCGGAACTGCTCGTTGCCGACGAAGAACTTCCACGCCCAGTGGCCGTCCGCGCTCTGGTAGTTGACGCCCGCGCCGATCGACGAGCCCGGATCGGAGAAGTCGTACAGCAGGTTGTGCGTGAGCGTGAGCATCTGGCTCGACTGCTGGTACTCGTAGCCGCCGAACCCCGTCACGAGCCCGCCGACGAACGCCGTCGTGCCCGACAGCGGCACCGTGACGACCGCCGTGTTCACGATGTCGAGCCCGCTCGCGCCGCTGCCCGTCATCATCGACAGGCCCGCGCCGCGGTTCGGCATCAGCGTGATTTCCGCGGACGGTGCGCTCGGGCCGACACCGAACGTCTTCTTGATGTCGAGGAATACGTCGCCGAACGTGCTGTTGTAGTAGGTGTACGCGTTTTCATGGTTCGCGAACTGGAACGACGAGGTGCCGCCACCGCGGTTGTACAGGTACGTCGGGTCGAGATAGCCCGTCACCGACAGCCCCGCGATCGGGCCCGTGCGTGCGGCGTCGGTCAGCGAATCGACCTTCAACTGCTGATTGGCGACCTGCTGCCGGATTTCCGACACGTCGTCGTTGGTCAGCACGGCCGGCGCCTGCCCGTAGCCGGGTGCGGACGGGTCAGCCGCCGCACCGGTCGTCGCGTTCGCAGCGACCGATGCGGCCGATGCGGCCGATGCGGCCGGCATGGCCGATGGCTTCGCGGCGAGCTGCGATTGCAGCGCGCTCATCTGCCGTTGCAGCACGGCGATCTGCTGCTGCAGTGTGCGGATCTGGTCGGCGCTCGAATTCGCCGCGGCCAGCCCCGGTAGCGCTCCGGCGATCAGCGCGCAGAGCATCTTCTTTTTCATCGAATGTCTCCTGGTCGTTCGTCACTTCGTGGGATGCGGGATGCGGTCGTGCAGCGGCCGTGGGGCCGGCGCGCTCGCGGGCGGCATGGCGGACGGCGACGCGGGGGTGTCGGGCACCCCGGGCGCGGATGATGCGCGCCACGTACGCATGTCGCGCGCCTGCCGCCGCTCGCGGGCCAGCATCGCGCGGTTCACGACGACGACACCGATCGTCACGACCGTGATGAACACCGTGGCGAGCGCATTCATCTCCGGGTTGAGCCCCATCCGCACGCGCGAGAACACGACGAGCGGCAGCGTCGTCGACCCGGGGCCGGACAGGAACGCCGACAGGATCACGTCGTCGATCGATACCGTGAACGCCAGCAGCCAGCCGGACACCAGCGCCTGCGCGATCAGCGGCAGCGTGATCACGAAGAACACCTTCCACGGCCGCGCGCCGAGATCGAGCGCGGCCTCCTCGATCGAGCGATCGAGCTCCTTCACGCGCGACTGTACGATCACCGCGACGAACGACAGGCACAGCATCACGTGGCCGATCCAGATCGTCAGCCAGCCGCGCCCGGCCGGCCAGCCGAACGCCTGC
This sequence comes from Burkholderia sp. COPS, assembly GCF_019425585.1. Classification (NCBI taxonomy): domain Bacteria; kingdom Pseudomonadati; phylum Pseudomonadota; class Betaproteobacteria; order Burkholderiales; family Burkholderiaceae; genus Burkholderia; species Burkholderia sp. COPS. Next base: position 35,243 of record NZ_WIXR01000040.1, read on the forward strand.
TGCATCGCGACGAACAGCAGCAGCAGCGAGATGCCCTGGATCACTTCCGGAATCACGAGCGGCGCATTGATCATCGCGGCATACAGCGTGAAGCCGCGAAAGCGCCCCATCCTCGCGAGCACGAAACCGGCCCAGGTGCCGATCGCGACCGACGCGGTGGCCGTCAGCAGCGCGATCTTCAGCGACAGCCACGCGGCCGTCAGCAGCTCGTCGTCGTGCAGCAGCGCGCCATACCATTTCAGCGAGAAACCCGACCACACCGTCACCAGTTTCGACGCGTTGAACGAGTACGCGACCAGGCTGACGATCGGGACGTACAGAAACAGGAAGCCCGCGCCCAGCACGCACGCGGACAGGATGCGATTCGCGCGGGTCATGGTTTTGCCTCCGCTTCGGTCTGGCTGTAATGGAGCAGCGCCATCGGCACGAGCAGCAGCAGCACCATCGTCACCGTCACGGCGGACGCCATCGGCCAGTCCATGTTGTTGAAGAACTCGTCCCACATCACGCGGCCGAGCATCAGCGTGTTCGCGCCCCCGAGCAGTTCGGGGATCACGTATTCGCCGACCGCCGGAATGAACACCAGCAGGCTGCCCGCGACGATGCCGTTGCGCGACAACGGCAGCGTGATGCGCCAGAACGCGGACCACGGCGTTGCGCCGAGATCGTTCGCCGCCTCGAGCAGCGTGAGATCCATCTTCACGAGATGCGCGTACAGCGGCATCACCATGAACGGCAGGTACGAATAGACCATCCCGATGTAGACGCCCGCGTCGGTGTGATAGAGGCGCAGCGGTGTCGCGATCACGCCGAGCGCCGCCAGCGCGTGGTTCAGCAGCCCGTCGTCCTTCATGATGCCGACCCACGCGTAGACGCGGATCAGGAACGACGTCCAGAACGGCAGCATCACGGCCATCATCAGCAGGTTGCGGCGAGCCGGCGCCGAGCGCGCGATGAAGTAGGCGATCGGATACCCGGCCAGCAGGCACATCAGCGTCGACGAGGCCGCCATCTTCAGCGAACTGACGTAGGTGTTCAGGTACAGGTCGTCCTGCAGCAGGAACGCGTAGTGCGACAGCTGCAGCGCGAAGTGCACGACGCCGTCCTTGATCTCGACGAGCGACGTGTACGGCGGGATGCCCATCACCTGGTCGGCGAAGCTGATCTTCAGCACCAGCACGAACGGCAGCGCGAAGAAGATCGCGAGCCACACGAACGGCACGCCGATCGCGACGCTGCGGCCCGACGGCAGGAAGCGCGACAGCATCGAGAAACGGCCCGGGCGCGCGCGGCCGGCGCCGGTGCTCGCGGCGCCGGCAGACACCGGCGCGGACGAAGTGGAAGCGGAGGTTCTCATCGTGGCGTCCTCACTGCGTCAGCACGACGCCGCTGGCCGGCGACCACGACACGAACACGTCGTCGTTCCACGCCGGCGCGTTGTCGCTCATCAGATGCGAGCTCGACAGGTTCGACACCACCGTCTTGCCGCTCGGCAGGCGCACGTGGTACAGCGAGTAGCTGCCCATGTACGCGATGTCGGTCACGACGCCGCGCGCCCAGTTGTGCTTCGAGCCCGGTTTCTCGCGCGACACGTGCACGCGCTCCGGGCGCACCGAGATGCCGACCGGCATCCCGAGCGGGCCCGTCACGCCGTGGCTCACGTACATGCGCGCCTCGAGGTCGTCGCTTTCGACGAAGATGTGGTCGGGTTCGTCCTCGACCACGCGTCCTTCGAACAGGTTGGTCGAGCCGATGAATTCGGCCGAGAAACGGCTGTTCGGGTATTCGTAGACTTCGCCGGGCGAGCCGATCTGCACGATCTTGCCCTCGCTCATCACCGCGAGGCGGCTCGCCATCGTCATCGCCTCTTCCTGGTCGTGCGTGACCATCACGCAGGTCACGTCGACCTTCTCGATGATGTTCACGAGTTCGAGCTGCGTCTTCTGGCGGATCTTCTTGTCGAGCGCGGACATCGGCTCGTCGAGCAGCAGCAGCTTCGGGCGCTTGACCAGCGAGCGCGCGAGCGCGACGCGCTGCTGCTGGCCGCCGGAGAGCTGATGCGGCTTGCGCTTCGCGTACTTGCTCATCTGCACGAGCGCGAGCGCGTCGGCCACGCGTTCCCGGATCTCGTTCTTCGGCGTGCCTTCCTGCTTCAGGCCGAACGCGACGTTCGATTCGACCGTCATGTGCGGGAACAGCGCGTACGACTGGAACATCATGTTGACCGGGCGGCGATACGGCGGCAGCGACGCGAGGTCCTCGCCGTCGACGAAGATCTTGCCGGAGGTGGCCGTCTCGAGCCCGGCGAGCATGCGCAGCAGCGTCGACTTGCCGCAGCCGGAGCTGCCGAGCAGCGCGAACAGCTCGTTCTTCGCGATCGTCAGGTTCACGTTGTCGACGGCCGTGCTGTCGCCGAATTTCTTCACGACGTTTTCGATGCGCACGAAGGCGTCCGCTTCGCGGCACGTGCCGGCCGCCACCGACGCGGCAGGGAGCGTATGGATCATCGTCGCCTCCCTCAACCGCCCGACTTCAGCTGCAGCCACAGCCGGTTCTGCATCCGTGCGATGTCGGCGCTTCGCGGCATCGCGAGCGACGTCTTCGCGATCGTGGCATCGGACAGGTAGACGCTCGTGTCCTGCGCGATCACCGGTGTCACGAATGCGCGCGCGGCCTTGTTGGCGCTCGGGTAGAAGATCTCGTTCGTGATCGCCGCGTTGGTCTTCGGCTCCTCGATGTAGTTGATCCACTTCAGCGCGGCTTCCGGATGCGGCGCATCCTTCGGGATCGCCATCACGTCGAACCACAGCAGGCCGCCTTCCTTCGGATTCACGTAGCGGATTTCGTACGAGCGCTTCGCGTCCAGCGTGCGCCGCCGCGCGACGCCGACGTCGCCCGACCAGCCGAGCACGACGCACACATCGTTGTTCGCCAGGTCGTCCGCGTAGCCGGCCGAGCTGAACTGCGTCACGTACGGGCGGATCTTCTTCAGCACGTCGTAGGCCGCCTGGTAGTCGGCCGGGTTCTTGCTCTCGGGGTCCTTGCCCAGGTACTGCAGTGCCGCCGCGAACGCGGCGTCCGGCGCGTCGAGCAGCGAAATGCCGCAGCCCTTCAGCTTCGCCGCGTTGGCCGGGTCGAACAGCAGCGCCCAGCTGTCGGTCGGCGCGTTGTCGCCGAGCCGCTTCCTGACTGCCTCGACGTTGTAGCCGATACCCGTCGTGCCCCACGCCCACGGCACGCCGTACTGGTTGCCCGGGTCGGCCTTCGCGACCATCTTCATCAGCACCGGGTCGAGGTTCGCGAGATTCGGCAGCTTCGACTTGTCGAGCTTCTGGTACACGCCGGCCTGGATCTGCTGCGCGAGATAGTTCGACGTCGGCACGACGATGTCGTAGCCCGAGCTGCCCGCGAGCAGCTTGGTCTGCAGCGTATCGTCGCTGTCGTAGCTGTCGTAGCGCACCTTGATGCCCGACTGCTTCTCGAAAGTGGGCACCGTGTCCTTCGCGACGTACTCCGACCAGTTGTACACGTTCAGGTTGGCATCGCCGGCATGGGCGGGCAGGCTGGCCGCGCAGGCCAGCGCCGCCGACGTGACGAGCGCGACGCGCAACGCCGGTTGACGACGGATACGGATACGCATGGGGATTCTCCTTGTGATGGCGATCGGCCGTTGCGCCCGGTCCGGGTCGGGATTCGCGTCAACGCCGTCAGGCGGTGTTCGGCACAAGAGGCAATGTAGAGATCGCGGCCCGCAGCGTCAGTCCTGAAAACCGGGACAAACGGCGACGTCGACCGGCCCCGTTTGGGTAGATTCCCGTGTAGGCAGTCGAAAATATTCGTGATACCTGTAGCGCCACCGGAAATTCCTCGACACCCGACGTCATGAACGCTGCGCTGCCCGCCCCCGATCTCCCGCTGAGCCACGTCGCGTTCGTGACCGAAACGCTGGGCGACATCGCCCAGGCCGTCGGGACGCCGCGGTTCATGCGCGCCGTCTACGACACGCTCGTGCGCTACGTCGATTTCGACGCCGTGCATCTCGACTACGAGCGCGGCCCGTCGTCGGGCCGGCGCAACGTCGGCTGGATCGGCAGCTTCGGCCGCGAGCCCGAGCTGATCGCGCAGGTCATGCGCCACTACTACCGCAGCTACGCGAGCGAGGATGCAACGTACGCGGCGATCGAAACCGAGAATGACGTGCAGCTGCTGCAGGTATCCGCGCAGCGCGTGGCGAGCGAACTCCGGCATCTGTTCTTCGACGCCGGCGACATTCACGACGAATGCGTGATCGCGGGCGTGACGGGCGGCACGCGCTACTCGATCTCGATCGCGCGCTCGCGGCGGCTACCGCCGTTTTCGCTGAAGGAACTGAGCCTGCTGAAGCAGCTTTCACAGGTCGTGCTGCCGCTGGCGTCCACGCACAAGCGCCTGCTCGGCGCGATCTCCGCGGACGACGCGCCGCGCGACGAGCTCGATCCCGACCTCGTCGCGCAATGGCTGCCGGAATGGCACGAACGCCTGACCGCGCGCGAGATGCACGTATGCGCATCGTTCATCCAGGGCATGACCTCGGCGGCCATCGCGCAATCGATGGGGCTCAAGACGTCCACCGTCGACACGTACGCGAAGCGCGCCTTCGCAAAGCTCGGCGTCGATTCGCGCCGGCAACTGATGACGCTCGTGCTGAAAAACGCGTCGCGGCGGCACAACGCATAACGTCCCCACGCACCGGCCGCCGGCCGGTTGCGCGCGCATCCATCTCCGCGCCGCCTCATAACGATCCGACAATTTATTGGTTCCCTCGACGATGCGCTGTCCGTATCGTTCACCGACTCGTCAGACCAATCGACCAACGGGGGAATCCAACAATGAAACCAGTCCGTTCATTCGCACTGCTCGCGCTGCCGGCCGCGCTCGTCGCCGCCGGCGCCCACGCGCAAAGCAGCGTCACGCTGTACGGCATCGCCGATGCGGGCATCGCCTATGTCCACAACGCGCAGAACGCGAACGGCAGCAATGCGTCGAGCCTCGTCAAGTTCAGCAGCGGCAACCTGTCCGGCAGCCGCTGGGGGCTGCGCGGCACCGAGGATCTCGGCGGCGGCCTGGCCGCGCTGTTCCAGCTCGAGAACGGCTTCAACATCGGCACGGGCGCACTCGGCCAGGGCAGCCGCGAATTCGGCCGCAAGGCCGTCGTCGGCCTCGCGAGCAGCACGTACGGCACCGTCACGCTCGGCCGCCAGTACGATCCGGTCGTCGACCTCGTGCAGGGCCTTACTCAGGACAACTACTTCGGCGGCGTGTTCGCGACGCCGGGCGACCTCGACAACTACGACAACAGCCTGCGCGTCAGCAACTCGGTGAAATACACGAGCCCGCTGATCTCGGGCTTCCAGTTCGAGGGCCTGTACGGCTTCGGCGGCGTCGCGGGCGCCACCGGCAGCGGCCGCACGTACAGCGTCGGCGCAAGCTACGCGAACGGCCCGCTGTCGCTCGGCGCCGGCTTCTTCTACGCGAACGGCGGCTCCTCGGTCGCGAACGGCGTGCGCACGTGGTCGAGCAGCTCGGACACGCTGTTCAACACCGTGATCAACCAGGGCTTCTCGAGCGCGAAGTCGATCCAGATCGTGCGTGTGGCCGGCCAGTACGTGGCCGGGCCCGCCACCTTCGGCCTCGCGTATTCGAATACGCAGTACGGCGCGGACACGCTGTCGGCGTTCAGCCAGAACGCGAAGTTCAACAACGGCTCCGCGTTCTTCAACTGGCAGTTCTCGCCGGCGCTGCGTGCGGGTGTCGGCTACAACTACACGTCGCTGACGGGCCCGTCTTCCGCGCACTACAACCAGGTCAACCTCGGCGCGGACTACGCGCTGTCGAAGCGCACCGACCTGTATGCGCTGTTCGGCTACCAGAAGGCGAGCGGCAACACGCTCAACGCGAACGGCGCGGTCGTGAAGGCCGCCGCGTCGGTCGGCTCGTACGGCGTGAACTCCGGCACCGATACGCAGGAACTCGCGATCGTCGGGATTCGCCACAAGTTCTGATCGCGTCGCCGCCAGGCGACGACAGCGACGGACGACAGCCGGCAGGCGCGCACCGCGGTGCGCGCCTGCGGCGTTTACACTGTCCGCGTTCACGTTCCGCACGACACAAGGAGGCCGGCATGCTGACCGTATGGGGGCGCCGCAATGCATTCAACGTCCAGAAGGTGATGTGGCTCGTCGACGAGCTCGCGCTTGAGCATCGGCACGTGCCGGCCGGCGGGCAGTTCGGCGTGCTCGACACGCCCGGATTTCTCGCGATGAACCCGCACGGGCGCGTGCCCGTGATCGACGACGGCGGCACGGTCGTCTGGGAATCGCACAGCATCCTGCGCTACCTCGCCGCGCGTTACGGGCGCCCCGGTTTCTGGCACGACGATCCGGCCGAACAGTCGCGCGCCGACCGCTGGATGGACTGGTCGCAAACCACGCTGCAGCCGACGCTCCTGAACGGCGTGTTCCGGGGCTACTACCGGACGCCGCCCGAGCAGCGCGACACGGCGCGCGTCGAGCAAAGCATCGCGCAGTGCGCGCAATACTTCCGCACGCTCGATGCGGTGCTGGCCGGGCAACCGTTTCTCGCGGGCGACACGCTCACGCTCGCCGACATCGCGGCCGGCACGCATCTGTATCGCTATTTCGAGCTCGACATCGCCCGGCCGGACCTGCCGCACGTGCAAGCATGGTACGAACGGCTGAAAGCGCGGCCCGCGTATCGCACGCACGTGATGATTCCGTTCGACGACCTGCGGGGCAAGCTCGACTGAGCGGGCGCCACGCCAACGGCATGCGGCTTGTTGGATGGTTGTAAGAACAACGGTGTAGGGTGCCGACCTGTACGCCCGCCGGATTTGCATGCGTCGTCGCGACCAGGATCGTCGCCAGGCGGGTCATCGCTGACCAACCACGCAGGCAACGTGATGAGCGCTCAGGACATTCCGGTCGACTTCGCTTTTCAGCAGGACACGGCGGCAGCCGTCCATCGAAACGCCGGCCTCGACGCGTTGCGCGCGTGCCTGACGTTGCTGGTGGTCTTTCACCACTGCGCGATCACATACGGCGCGCTCGGCGGGTGGTACTACCACGAGGTCGCTGCCGGGCCGTCCGTGGAATCCGCACTGCTGACGCTCTTCTGCGCGATCAACCAGGCCTTTTTCATGGGCCTGTTCTTTTTCCTGGCCGGTTATTACACGTCGCCGTCCATCGATCGCAAGGGCACCGCCCGTTTCCTCACCGACCGGTTCATCAGGCTCGGCCTGCCTCTGCTGGTGTACGGCTTCGTGATCGGCCCGGCAACGATCGCCCTGGCGCAATCGGGCGCAGGCCACCCGTTCGCGGATACGCTGGGCCGCCTGTGGCGCAAAGGCACGTTCGAGAACGGCCCGATGTGGTTCGCCGAGGCGCTGCTGATGTTCAGCGCAGCCGCAGCACTCTGGCACATCGCCTTCCGGCGCACCGTGGCGCGCGAAACGAACCGCCCCGCCCGCAACCCCTTTCCTTCCGACAGGACGTTGGCCGCCGCGGCGTTGCTCACGGGTATCGCGGCACTCGCGCTGCGGTCGCGATGGCCGGTAGGTACCAACGTATGGGGGCTGCAGCTCGGCTACTTCGCGAGTTACGTCGTGTTGTACGCAGCCGGGTGCCGGACCGCGCGCGTGCACTGGATCGAGCACCTGCCGGCACGGCAGGTCAGACTGTGGTGGCGCATCGCACTGCTGGCACTCCCTGTCCTGCCGGTCGCTTACCTGCTCGCCAAGCACGTTCCTGCATTGCGCGGCCGCCCGCAGGACGTGATCTACGCATTCTGGGAGCCGCTGGTCGCGTGGGGAACGAGCCTGTTTCTTGCCAGCCGTTTCCAGCGGCGCTTCGATCGACTGACAGGCGCATGGCGGTCGCTGTCCCGGCGCGCGTACACGATCTACATCATCCATCCCCCGGTGCTGGTGGGTATCGCCCTCGTATGGCGAGCCGTGCCGGCGTCGCCGTTCCTGAAGTTCGCCGTGACCGGCGGTGTCGCTTGCGTCACGTGCTACCTGATTGCCGGCCTCCTGCTCCGCGTGCCGAGACTCGCGTCGATCCTGTAAACGCACCCATGCCTGACGCAGCTGGTAGAAAGCGCAGATCAAGCCGGAAATGCGCGCCTAATGTCGCCGCATGCCCCCCGCCCCGCCCATGCCGCCGAACGCATGCATTCCGCCGAATTCGCGATGCGCGCCGACCGGGAACGCGCCATGGTGAAAACCGGCGCCGATCGGCACGCCGAAGCGGCGATGTTCGATCCCGTTGACGTGAACGACCGGATCGAAATGGTGGAAATGGTGGAAGTGGTGGAAACGATCGATGAAGATGAAGCTCACGCCCGCGCCGATGAAAAGCGGCGGCCCCCAGTACCCCAGGTCGGCATACGGGTAGTCCACCGCCGGATACCATAAAACACTACCATCGGGACTCTGCACGAACTGCCATGTGCCGTCGTCCTGCAGGCACGCACGCCCCACGATTTGCTGGTCCGTGCCGTCGATGTTCGCTCGCGCAACGACTGCACGGCAGTTGGCCGTGTCGTCCGCCAGATCGTCGTACGTTTGCGCGAAGACCGCCGCGGAACAGCCCACACAGACGATACCTATCCCGGCTCGAAACAAGTTGCACATGATCGGCTCCTGATTGCCCCCGACCACTCGATCGCGTGGCGCCGCTGACGGCGCCCGACACATCGGATTGCTCACGCACGATTCACCACGCGGCGGTAACGCGCCGCCGCTTCGTACAAGGTCTCCTGCCTGCTGAACGATGCGGCGCGCGTGCTTATTCCAGGGGTCTGGTGCGATTGACCGACGCGGGAACCTTCGACAGTCGATGCCGCGGCTGGCGGCCGGCGCCGGCCTAGCGCCTCGCGAAGCGGTAAGCCGCTGCCGCCGTGATCCCGAATACCAGATGGGCCACCAGCGTGATCGCACCACGGACAGGAACGAACCACGGGAAGATCGCGGTGAAGGCGTACAGGTTGACGCCGTACAGGATGAGGCCGAACGCACCGCCTGCGAGTAGCGCGGCCGAGAGCGACAGGGTGCGGATCGTTTTCGCCAGCACGGCCGCATAGACCAGCGACAGCACCAGATGCACGAGGGTCGCCACCGCCATGACCAGCGGATCGAAGCCGGCGGAAGCGTCGAGCACGCGGCGCCCCATCACGATGGCGGCCGTAAGGCGTGCGTCGCGCAGCAGGTTCCCGATGGCATCATCGCCGGCGATCGACCAGAGCAGCAGCTCGACGACGGTCGAGCCGACCGCCGCGGCGAACGCCGCCCAGAGAATCGGGACGACACTCGCGCGTTTCAACTGGCGCCCCCGGCGCAACCGGCCGAGGAATCGAAGCAGCGTGTGCCGCCCCCGCTCCGGCGCCGGCCGGGCAGCATGTGCCCGCGATGCCGAACCGGGCAGCCACGCAACATCACGACGCCCGTTCGCAATCCGTCCAGTAAGCGAACGGATCGCGATGCTTCGGATAGTTTTCGTCCAGCCATTTCAGCAAGGTCGCCCGTGCGTTGTCCATGTCGGCTTTCAACGACGAGGTCGTCAATTCATGCACTTCGACGGACTTCTCGCGATCGACCACGAAGCAGTTCCAGTCGGGCCCGTCGAGATCCGGATCGTCGGACGCCTTCGACGACTTGCCCCAGCCGAACCCCTTGCGTGCGTCGATGTAGTACCGCGGATGCACTTTCAGGTACGACATCTCGCCGCCCTGCAGGCTGCTCTCCGCGCGCAGCACGTCGTGCCCGTCGACGATCTGCGTGACTTCCGGAAGCCGGCGCGCTCGCCATCCGGCGGGCAGCGTCGCAATGGCCTTGACGCTGTCGTACATCCCCCAATCCAGCCCCCAAGCTTCGGCCATGCGCTTCATGAATGCGTCCGCGTTCGGATAACCGCGCAGCTGAATCCGGGTCGACAGCGTGACTTCGATCCCGCCGCGCACGCCCGTGCCGGCGGATGCCTCGTTTGCGTTCGCTTCGAACGGGTTGCCGGGACGCGACGCGCGCGTCTCGTCCGCGGGCGCCATGCCCGAAAAAAGTTGGTCGAGCGCTGCACGCGCTTTCGACGATTTGTCCGGCCTGTTCATTGTTGACCTCGCTTGCACCCGCACGGATGCATACATTTCCGATTTTCGTTCATCTCTCCACCTCATCGTTTTTCGCGGACGCATTGTCGTCGATCCGGCGCCGCCGGCCTAGTGCCTCGAATCGCACACAGCGTCCTTCGCATCAGCCGGCCCGCCGTGGCGGGTCGCCACGACCATTTCCATTTCGCTCACTTGCCGGCCGCCACCGCCGCCCGCATCCGCTCCATCAACGCCAGCACCTCCGGCCGATTCTCCCCCTTCGCGTGCACGAAGTAATACCGGAGCACCGAATCGACCTCGTGGCGGCTCACGCGCACGAGTTCGCTGCGCTTGAGATAGGCGTCGGCAAGCGGTACGCGCGCCAGCGCCACGCCGAGCCCGGCCTCGGCCGCGGCCAGCACGAGGTTGTAATCCTCGAACCGGCGGTCCTGCGCGCGCGGCTTGAACGGCACGCCCAACGCATCGAACCACGTGCGCCAGCCGGTCACATCGGAATCGTGCAGCAACGGCATGTCGAGCAACGCGGCATCGCCGCGCCGGCGGCGTTCCGCAGCCAGTTGCGCGGCGAGCCGCGGATGCGCGACCGGATAGAGCCGCTCCGGCATGAACGCACGGGTTTCGAGCTGGCGCCAGTTGCCGCGCCCGTACCGGACCGACAGGTCCGCTTCGCCGCCGGCGATATCCACGTTGCGAAGATCGATGCCGAGTTCGATCTGCAACGCGGGGGCCTCGCTCTCGAGCGCATGCTGCCGCTCGAACAGCCACAACTGCGCGAACGCCGGCACCACGCTCATCCTGACCAGTCGCGGCGCGCGCGGCGAACGCCACTGGTCGGCCGCACTGTCGATGATCGCGAACGCCTGTTCGATCCGGCCGACGAAGCGCTGCCCGTCCGGCGTCAGGCGCACGCCGCGCGCATGACGTTCGAACAACTTCAGGCCGAGCCAGTTTTCAACGGCGGCCACCCGCCGGCTGATCGCGCCGTGCGTCACGCCGGAGACGTCGGCGGCGGCCAGGAACGAACCCTCGCGCGCGACCGTGCACACCGTCTCCAGGCTCGCGAGCGGCGGCCGCGAAGCCGGCGCCGGCGCTGCGGCGGGCAACGCCGCGCCACGCTTCGCGCGGGCTGAAGCGCCGGCCGGCCGCCGGCTCGAGCTGTGAATCATCTTCATATCTGATTGCTGATCTGTGCGCTAGCTTAACATCTCGCGACGCCGCATCATCGCCGCATGAACACACTCTCCACACCGTCGTCGCGCACTGCGCGGCAGCCGCTGGTCGCGGCCGGCGCGGTCGCCTTCACGATCGTTTCGTGGGCGTCCGCTTTCCCGTTCATCCGGATCGGCCTGCATGGCCTGACCCCGCTTCAGCTCGCGGCGGCGCGCTTCGCCACCGCGGCCGTGCTGATCGTCGCGTGGCTGGTGGCGCGGCGGCCGCGCGTGCCGACCCGGAGCGATGCGCTGCGCTTCCTGCTGTGCGGCTTTCTCGGCATCGCGCTGTACAACGCGCTGCTCAATACCGGCGAGCAGACCGTGTCGGCCGGCGCGGCGAGCTTCATCGTGAACACCCTGCCGATCTTCACGGCCCTGCTGGCCGCCGTGTTTCTCGGCGAGCGCTTCAATCGCTGGGGCTGGCTCGGCTCGCTCGTCAGCCTCGCCGGCATCGCGGTGATCGCGCGCGGGCAACCGGGCGGCCTCGTCCTCGGCGCGGGCAGCACGCTGATTCTCGGCGCGGCCCTGTGTTCGGCCAGCTATTTCGTGCTGCAGCGGCGGCTGATTCCGGTATACGGCGCGCTGGCCTGCACCGCTTACACGCTGCTGGCCGGCGCGCTGCTGCTCGCGCCGTGGCTGCCCGGCGCGCTCGGGGCACTGGGCAGCGGGTCGCGCGACACGACGCTGGCCGTCCTGATGCTCGGCATCTTCCCGGCCGCGCTGGGCTACGCGACCTGGACCTTCGCACTCGGCTACTTCGGCGCGGCGCGCGCCGCCAACTTCCTCTATCTGACGCCGGCGGTCGCGACGGCCCTGTCGATGGTCCTGACGGGCGAGCGGCCCGGGATCGAGACGGTGTGCGGCGGCCTGCTGGCGATCGCCGGCGTGATCTTCGTGGCGTTGCGCGGACGCGCTTAGGCGCAACGCCGCATCGGGCCGGTACAGTCAGCCCGACGCTCGTCAAGCGAACCGGTCGGATGAACCCCGGCATCTGCGAAGCCGATCGGATGGCGCGGACTGTCGACTCGCGCCAGTTCGCCAGCGGCGCCGGGGCTTGACCGTTAGTTGCATCAATAGGGGCATCGATCCCGATGAAACCCGGCAACTCAACCGGATGCGCATTTACAACCGTCCAAACTGTGCAGACAAATCGACCGAACAGTTCCGGATTGACCGTACATCAGTGTCCATGGCTTCGCCCCGGCCGTCGGCCGAATAATGGATGCGGCCGTAAGGCCGTCGACAGCGAATCGCAATCCATCGCGTGCCGCGGCGCACGATTTCCGGCGTCCGGCGCCTCCGGATTTCGGGCGCAGGCCTTGCCGCGCGCGCCCCGTGGCGCGATTCGCTGCAGCGCGCAAAATCGGCTTCATATATATTCATACGAATTGCACGCCGTCAGGCCCCGGCCCGCTCATCCGGGCATCACGCCGACGGGCAGGACGCGATGCAAGTGAAGCCCATGATGGGTATGGAGACTCGTCCGATCGCCCCGGCCTCGCCGTCGGACGGTCGAGACGTCCAATAGAACGATCATTCAAATCGGAGATGGCAGATGGAACGAAGCACTGTCGGCATGCGCTGCAAACCCCTGATCACCGTCGCACTGGCTGCCGCCGCATTCGCGGCCGCGTCGGGCGCGATGGCCGACCAGGTCGTCAAGATCGGCAGCGTCGAACCGACGACGGGCGGCATCTCGCACCTCGGCAAGGACAACGAGAACGGTGCGCGCCTCGCGGTCGAGGAAATCAACGCAAAGGGCCTGACGATCGGCGGCAAGAAGATCACACTGCAGCTCGATGCGCAGGATGACGCGGCCGACCCGCGGCAGGCCACGCAGGTTGCGCAGAAGCTCGTCGACGACAAGGTCGTCGCCGTGATCGGCCACCTGAACTCGGGCACGTCGATCCCGGCGTCGAAGATCTACAGCGACGCGGGCATCGTGCAGATCTCGCCGTCGGCCACGAACCCGACCTACACGCAGCAAGGCTTCAAGACGACGTACCGCGTGGTCGCGACCGACGCGCAGCAAGGCCCGGCGCTCGCGAGCTACGCGCAGGCGAAGGGCGTGAAGAGCGTCGCGGTGATCGACGATTCGACCGCGTACGGCCAGGGCCTCGCGAACGAGTTCGAGAAGAAGGCGAAGGCGCTCGGCCTGAAGGTGCTGTCGCACGACGCGACCAACGACAAGGCCGTCGACTTCCGCGCGATCCTGACGAAGGTCAAGGGCGAGAACCCGGACGCGATCATGTACGGCGGCATGGACGCCACCGGCGGCCCGCTCGCGAAGCAGGCGAAGCAGCTCGGCCTGCGCGCGAAGATCCTGTCCGGCGACGGCGTGTGCACCGACTCGCTGGCCGAGCTGGCCGGCCCGGCGGCCGACAACGTGCTGTGCTCGCAGGCGGGCGCCGCGCTCGAGAAGATGCCGGGCGGCGCGGACTTCCTCGCGAAGTACCAGAAGCGCTTCAACCAGGGCATCAAGTTCGATGCGCCGTTCGCGTATGACGCGGTCTACATCGCTGTGGACGCGATGAAGCGCGCGAACTCGACCGACCCGGCGAAGATCCTCGCGGCGATGCCGGCGACGAAGTACGACGGCGTGATCGGCACGACGACCTTCGATGCGAAGGGCGACCTGACGCACGGGATCATCTCGATCTACGGCTACAAGAGCGGCAAGAAGACCTTCCTCGACCAGGTGAAGATGTAACCCGCCGCGGCGCCGGCACGACGGGAACGCCACTCGTCGGCGCCGGCGCCGCGCGGGCCGATTTCTGATTCACGGAGACGAAGCATCATGTGCGCAATGGCGTATGCGGAATTCCAACAGGAGTTGAGGAAGGCACAGTTGACGGCGCGCGAGTTCGCCCGCCTGATCCGGATGAACGAAAGTTCGATCACGAACTATTCGAGCAAGGGCACCGTCCCGTCCCACCTCGCGGTCATCGCGAAACTGATCGGCACGCTGGCCGCGCACGAGATCGATTTCCGGCGCGTGATCCGGCAGATGCGGATCGAACCGAAACGGCCGCGCGGCGGCGGCGTATTTCCTGCGGCGGACAAGCCGCGTTCCAGAAAAACGGCGAAGACCGACGCCTGAGCGCAGGCATGCGTCGACAGCGGCTCAACGCTTGCCGCTGGACGCTCGATGCCGAAACGGAAGTCGTCTCACGGGCACCGCGCCATGCGACGCCCGATCATCCTCCCGCCGCCCGCACGTGATCGAGCAGCGCCTGCAACGGATGGCGCACCTGCTTCGAAGACATCCGCTTCACCTGGCTGCGGCATGAATAGCCGGTCGCCAGCGCCTCGCCTTCCCCATCCGCCGCATCGACGTGCGCCGCCCACGACTGCGCGTAGATCGTCTTCGACGTCTCGAGATTGCGCGCTTCGTGCCCGTAGGTGCCCGACATCCCGCAGCACCCGGTTGCCTGCACCTGCAAACGCAGCCCGCGCCGTGCGAACACCTGTGCCCATTGCTTGCCGCTGTCGGGCGCATTGGTCTTCTCGGTGCAGTGCGGCAGCAACCGGTACGAACCGGCGACGCGCGGCACGCCGCCCGCATCCGCTTCCGGCAGCGCCTGCAGCAGCCATTCCTGCGGCAGCGCCACCTTCGGCACATCGGCGAGCCCCGTCACCTTCAGGTATTCCTGCCGATACGTGAGCGTCATCGCCGGATCGAGGCCGACCAGCGCGACACCCGAGCGCGCCAGCGCCGCCAGCTGCCCGGCATTGCGGATCGCCGCCTTCTCGAACGCGCGCAAAAAGCCTTGCACGTGCAGCGCCTTGCCGTTCGGCGCGAGCGGCGCGAGCCACACCTGAAAACCCGTGCGCGCCGCCAGCTCGATCAGCGTCGCCAGCTGCTCGGTATCGAAATAGCGCGTGAACGTGTCCTGCACGATGACGACGCTGCGTGCGCGCTGCGCGTCGCTCAGCGCGGCGAGCGCCTGTGGGTCGGCCGGCTTCACGCGCCATTCGCGGATCACGGCGGCGAGATCGAAGCGGCTCAGGAGCGGGCTGTCGACCATGCCGACGTGCCGCTCGAGCAGCGTGCGCACCCAGCCGGCGCGCATCAGCCCGTTGTACAGCGCGGGCACGCGCGCCATCCACGGCATCGTGAATTCGAGCGAGCCGATCAGGTAGTCGCGCACCGGCCGCAGGTAGCGCTGGTGATACAGCTCGAGAAACCGCGAGCGGAATTCGGGCACGTTGACCTTGACCGGGCACTGACCGGCGCACGATTTGCACGCGAGGCAGCCGGCCATTGCGTCGTACACCTCGTGCGAGAAATCGGCCTCGCCGTTGCGTGCCGCGCGGCTGTTGCGCCAGCGCGCGGCCAGGCCGCGCAGGAACGGCTGCCGTGCGCGCGCGGCCGCGACGACGTCGACGCCGGCCTGCCCTTGCAGGCGCAGCCATTCGCGCATCAGCGACGCACGCCCCTTCGGCGACTGCACGCGTTCGCGCGTCGCCTTCCACGACGGGCACATCGCGTCGTCCGGATCGAAGTTGTAGCACGCGCCGTTGCCGTTGCAGTGCATCGCCGTGCCGTAGCTCTGCCACACGCGCTCGTCGATCTGCCGGTCGTGGTCGCCGCGCGTCGGCACTTCGTCGATCTTCAGCAGCCGCATCGTGTGATCCGGCGGCGTCGCGATCTTGCCCGGGTTGAACTGGTTGTGCGGATCGAACGCGGCCTTCAGCTGCTGCAGCGACGGATACAGCTCGCCGAAGAACGCCGGCGCATATTCGGAGCGCACGCCCTTGCCGTGCTCGCCCCACAGCAGGCCGCCGTGGCGCTGCGTGAGCTCGGCCACCGCATCCGACACGGGCCGCACCAGCGCCGCCTGCTTCGGGTCCTTCATGTCGAGCGCCGGGCGCACGTGCAGCACGCCCGCGTCGACGTGGCCGAACATCCCGTATTGCAGCCCGTGGCCGTCGAGCAGCGCGCGAAATTCGGCGATGTACGCGGCGAGGTTCTCGGGCGGCACCGCGGTGTCCTCGACGAACGGCTGCGGGCGGGCCTCGCCCTGCACGTTGCCGAGCAGGCCGACCGCGCGCTTGCGCATCGCATACACGCGCTTCACCGCGTCGTCGCCGGCCGCGAGCGTGTGGCCCAGGCGCTCCACGCTGGCATCGGTGCGCAAATGGTCGACGAATGCGCGCACGCGTGCGTCGACGTCGTCCGCGTCGTCGCCGCTGAATTCGATCAGGTTGATGCCGAGCGTCGGACGTGCGTCGTCCTGCGGGAAGTACTCGGCGACGCTGCTCCAGACGAAGTCCTTCATCGCGAGCATCAGCACCTTCGAGTCGACCGTCTCGATCGACAGCGGCTCGTGCGCGAGCAGTGCGCGCGCGTCGCGCAGCGCATCCATGAAGCCCGCGTAGCGCACGTTGACCAGCACCGAAACCTTCGGGATCGGCAGCACGTTGAGCTTCGCCTCGATGACGAAGCCGAGCGAACCTTCGGCGCCGCACAGCACGCTGTTCAGGTTGAAGCGGCCGTCGGGTTCGCGCAGGTGCGCGAGGTCGTAGCCGGTCAGGCAGCGATTGAGCTTCGGAAACTTCGCTTCGATCAGCGCGGCCTTGTCGTCGCTGATGCGTCGCGCGGTGCGGTACACCTTGCCGATGCGGTCCTGCCGCGCACAGCGGCGCTCCAGTTCTTCCGCATCGAGTGCGTCGCTGTGCAGCCGCTCGCCGCCCATCAGCACGAAATCCAGTTCGAGCACGTGATCGCGCGTCTTGCCGTACGTGCAGCTGCCCTGCCCGCTCGCGTCGGTGTTGATCATCCCGCCGACGGTCGCCCGGTTCGACGTCGACAGTTCCGGCGCGAAAAACAGCCCGTGCGGCTTCAGCGCCGCATTGAGCTGATCCTTGACGACGCCCGCCTGCACGCGCACCCAGCGGCGCTCGACGTCGATTTCAAGGATCCGGTTCATGTTCCGCGACAGGTCGACGACCACGCCGTCGGTCAACGACTGCCCGTTGGTGCCCGTGCCGCCACCGCGCGCGGCCACCGCGACGTCGCGATGCGCGGGCTCGGCGAGCAGCCGTGCCAGCAGCTGGACGTCGTCGGCATGCGCGGGGCAGATCACCGCTTGCGGCAGGCGCTGGTAGATCGAGTTGTCGGTGGCCTGCACCGTCCGGTTCGCATGGTCCGCGCGGATCTCCCCGGCGAATCCGGCGGCCCGCAGCGCGGCGAGAAAGTCACGGTACGCATTCGCGGGCGGGCTGGCGGGACGGGGCAACGAGGCGATCGACATGGGGCAAAAGCGCAGTGTGGGTGGAGCCGGCCGGTTTGCGCGCTCCAAAACATGATTTTTTGGCAAGTTTCCGCGCGACCGGGAATTCCAGTATCTTTGGAATTTCCGCGAGAAACAAACGAATTCTCACCCGGCAAATAGTGCATAAAACTCATGAATTACCGTCGCCTCACCCCGTCCATGTCGCTGCTGCTCGTGTTCGAGGCCGCCGCGCGGCATGAAAGCTACACGCGCGCGGCCGAGGAGCTGTCGCTGAGCCAGAGCGCGATCAGCCGGCAAGTCCAGACGCTCGAGGATCAGCTCGGCGTGCCGCTGTTCCGGCGCGAGGGCCGCTCCGTGAAGCTGACCGAGGTCGGGCGCCGCTACTTCGCCGAGCTGAGCGGCGCACTGGGGCGCATCCGCGGCGCGACGCTGCAGGCGATGTCCCACCAGGCGGGCGCCGGCACGCTGCGGCTCGCCACCTTGCCGACGTTCGGCTCGAAATGGCTGTTGCCGCACCTGCACGACTTCTACACCGCGCATCCGGGCGTGACCGTGCACCTCCATTCGCGGATCGGCGCCATCGATTTCCTCAACGACGACCTCGATGCGGCCATCACCGTCGGCGCGGGCGACTGGCCGGGCCTGCACGCGCACCGGTTGTACAACGAGTTCCTGATCGCGATCGCGGCGCCGGACACCGGCAGCCGCCGCAAGGCCGACGCGCGTTCGCCGGCGTGGGCCGCGAAACAGACGCTGCTCGGCGTGACGAGCAACCAGCAGGCGTGGGCCGAGTGGTTTTCGCACTATCGGCTCGACCATCGGCAGATGCGCATCGGCCCGAGCTTCGAGCTGACGTCGCACCTGATCCAGGCCGTGCGGGCCGGGATGGGGATCGGGCTGGTGCCGAAAGTGCTGGTGGAAGACGAGCTGGGCCGCAACGAACTCGTGTCGATCGGCGACGCGATCACCAGCCAGCGCAGCTACTACCTCGTCTATCCGCCGGGGAACGAGACGCTGCCGTCGCTCGTCGCGTTCCGCGAATGGCTGCTGAAGTCATGCTGAAACAGGGCCGCCGGCGGACTGCCCGCGTTCAGGTACGCCATTCGCCGAGAATCTGCTCGGCCAGATAGTCGCACGGCGGGCGCGCGGACTGCGCGCTGCGCGCGAGCACGACCTCGAGTTCGCCCAGCGACGGCAGCCCGTGGCTTTCCGACAGCTGCACGAGATGATCGGGAATGCAGCAGCGCGCCAGCGGCGCGACCGCGAGCCCGGCCTCCACCATGCTGAGGAGGCCGAGGTGGCTCGGGCTCTCGTAGGACATCCGGTACGGGATCTTCCGTCGGTTCAGCGCCTTGACCGCGTGATCGCGCGCCATGCTGCCGCCGTGCGTGAAAAAGGCCACCGGCAGCGGCCGCTCCTCCCATACGTTGCGCTTCGGCGACCCGACCCACACGAGCGGTTCGAGCCGGATCAGCTCGCCGGTCACGCCCTTGATCCGCGTGAGGCACGCGAGGTCGACCGTGTTGTCCTTGAGCATCGGCACGAGCGCGCTGCTCGGCTGGCCGATCACGCGCACTTCCACACGCGGATGCATCGCGGCGAACTTGCCGAGCACCTGCGGCAGCAGCGACGAAATGTAGTCGTCGGGCACGCCGATCGTCACGCGGCCGCGAATCTCCGGGCGCACGACCGACGCCCAGGCCTCGTCGCGCATCGCCAGCATCCGGCGGCCGTATTCGGCAAGCATCGTGCCTTCGCCGGTCGGCGTCACGTTGCGCGTGTCGCGGATGAAGAGCGGCTTGCCGAGCGCGTCTTCGAGCGCCTTGATCTGCATGCTCACCGCCGACGGCGAACGGTGCACGGCCTGCGCGCCCTGAGCGAACGATCCGGATTCGGCGACGGCCACCACCATCGCGAGCACATCGAGGTCGAGCTTTTTCATCGTATTCAGAAAAACTGATCAATCAATTCAGTTTATCCCGTTTTACTGTTCGCCTCCACGATCGGACAATGACTCCCGTCAGCACTCACTCGTTGCAGGAATCGTCAGACATGCATACGTCCGGATCGCTCTACGGGTTTCTCGTCATCGGCGGCATGCTCGCGGTCACGCCCGGGCCGAACATGGTCTACGTGATGTCGCGCTCGATCGCGCAGGGCCGCACGGCGGGGCTCATTTCACTCGGCGGCGTGATGATCGGGTACCTGTTCTACATGTTCGGCGCGGCGTTCGGCATCACCACGCTGTTCATGAGCGTGCCCTATGCGGGCAGCGGGCTGGCCGTGGTCGGTGCGGCGTACCTGTTGTATCTCGCATGGCAGGCCGTCAGGCCCGGCGGCCGTTCGCCGTTCGAGGTGCGGGCGTTGCCCAGCGAGCGGCCGCTGCGGCTGCTCGCGATGGGCGCGACGACCAGCGTGCTGAACCCGAAGCTCGCGATGCTGTTCATTTCGTTGCTGCCGCAGTTCATCGACTACCGGAACGGCAGCGTGCTCGGCCAGTCGCTGTTTCTCGGTTCGCTGCTGATCGCTGCATTCGCCTGCGCGAACGGGACGGTGGCGATCTGTTCCAGCAGCATCGCGAAGTTCCTGCACGGGCGCCCGACGCTGCTGCTCGCCCAGCGCTGGGCGATGGGGCTCATCCTCGGCGGGCTCGGCGTGCAGATGGTGGTCGATGCGTCGAGGATGGCGGGTGTGGCGTGACGTCCGCGCGTGCTCATGAAATGGAATCGGCGAGCCCGGCGCGTCGCCGGCCGGTCGTCGCGCCAGGCATGCGCCGAAGACGCCGAACCGGCCAACGACGCCCCCCGTCACTTCGTCAGCAACTCGGCCTCCAGCTCGCGCAGCCTCTCCGGAAAGCGGACGCGCAGCACCAGGAACCACCCGAGCCCGATCGCCAGCAGCGCGACGAACACATAAGGCAGCCACGCATACACGCCCTCCGGCACCGGATACACGCTGCCGGCCAGCGGAATCGCGAGCAGCACGACCGCAACGACGCTGATCGCCACATGCCGCGCGCGAAGCCGGCGCTGGCGGCGCAGATAGAGCGGCGCGCCGATCGCCACCAGCACGTATGCAAGCAGCCAGCCATAGGTGGCAATCGAGCTGAGATAGCCATACGAGTCGAGTAGCGCGGTGCCGCGCGCGGTGAATACCAGCGCGGTGACCAGCGCCAGCACCGCGATCAGCGCCACCGCGACGTGCGGCGTCGCATTGCGCTCGTGTGCGTGGCCCGTCGACGCATGCAGCATGCCCTGCCGCCCGAACGTATAGACGATCCGCGCCGCCGCATTGATCGACGAAAAGAACGCCGCGAAGAAGCTCAACGCCACGCCTGCGTCGATCAGCACGCCGACCCAGCCGGCGCCGAGCCGATGCGCGAGCACCGCGAGCGGGCCGTCGACCCGGTCGAGCGGCGGCGTCTGCCCGTGGAACGCGCTCACCATCCCGTACGCGCCGATCACGAACAGGATCGCCGGCCCGACGACGCTGATCAGCACCGCGCGCGGAATCGCGCGGAACGGGTCGCGCGCTTCCGCGCCGAGCACGGTTGCACTCTCGAACCCCGTGAAGCTGAAGAACGCGAGCACCATCCCGAGCTGCAGCTGGGTCGGCTTCACGCCTTCGAGCGTCAGTTGCGCGCGATCGACCGGATGCCCGCCGAACGCGATCGTGCCGATCACGACGACGGCGATCAGCAGCAGCGTCGCGAGTTCGACGAACAGCGTGAACCGCGTGGACAGCCGGATGTCGCGAAACGCGATGTACCACGCGGCGAACGCGGTGACGACCGTGAGCCCGAGCACGGCGCCGAGCGGCGTCGCGCCGCCGAGCAGCCCGGTCTCGCGGCCCAGCACGAGAAACGTGTTGATCGTCCCCTGCAGGATGCCCGCGGCGGCCACCGCATAGGCAATCAGCAGCGACCAGCCGCAGATCGCGCCCCAGACCGGCCCGATGCCGGCCGACACGTATGCATACAACGCCCCCGGCGACGCCGAATCGCGCGCGAACACCGAGATGCTCCACGACGCAAACAGCAGCGCGACGATCGCGAACAGGTACGCGAGCCACGTGCCGTTGCCGGCCGTCGCGAAGACGGCGGGGATCAGCACGCCGATCCCGCCGGACACGCCGACGAGGCCGATCGACTGCGCAATCAGTTCGGGCAGGCTCAGGTAGTTGCGCCGCAGGCCGCCCGCCGGCGGTACGGCATGCTGCGCGGGCAGTGCCTGCGCGGGGCTTGCTGGATGACTCATCGATTGACCTCGTCAGGAATGAAGCGGCGCCGCGTGCGTGCTGTCCGCGGCGGTAGTGGTGAGGGTGAAGGGGTGACGGCGGCCGGCGCGAGCCGGTCAGTTCCAGGAATGGCGCGCGGGCTTCACACCGTTGAGGTAGTAGTTGCCGATCGCGTGATACTTCCAGCGCACCGGGTCGTGCAGCGTATGCACGCGCGCGTTGCGCCAGTGGCGGTCGAAGTTGTATTTCGCCAGCGTCGACTTGCTGCCGCCGAGCTCGAACAGCTTGCTCGCGGCAAGCAGCGCCACCTCGGTCGTCGCGATCTTCGCCTCGCCCACCGCGATCGCGGCCTGCGCAACCGTTTCCTCGCCCGGCTCGTGCTTCGCCGCGTCGACGAAGCGGCCTGAGCGCGCGAGCAGCGCTTCGGCCGCGTGCACGCGGTACGCGATGTCGCCGATCTGCGCGACCGTCAGCGGGTCCTCGCTCGCGCGCTCGACGCCGCTGTCGATCCACGGGCGCGCATGCTGCTGCACGAACGCGATCGTGTCCTGCAGCGCGGCGCGCGCGATCCCGAGGTCGATCGCGGCGGTCGTGATCTGCGCGAACGGGCCCGCGAAGGTCGGGCGATCGTACGAACGCTGCGTGTGGAAGATTTCGAACGGGCTCACACGCACGTTCTCGACGATCACGGTGCCGCTCGCGGTCGTACGCTGCCCGAAGCCGCTCCAGTCATCCACGACGGTCAGCCCCGGCGCCCCCTGCCGCACGAAGGCGAGCACGGCCTGGTCCGACTCGTCGAGCGCGAGTACCGGAATCCAGTGCGCGAACAGCGTGCCGGTCGAATAGAACTTGCGGCCGTTCAGCACGAACGCGTCGCCGTCGCGATGCACGCGCGTCCGGATATCGAGCACGTTCTTGCCGCCGGCTTCGGAAAACGCGTTCCCGTAGCGCGTGCCCTTCAGGACGAGATCGAAGAAGAAGCGCTTCTGCGCATCGCTGCCTTCGAGGCGGATGTCCTCGATCAGGCAATAGTGGTTCTGCGGGATCTGGCCGAGCGACGGGTCCGCCTCTGAAACGATCGCGATCACTTCCGCGAGCGTGACGTTCGACACCTCCGCGCCGCCGTATTCGCGCGGCACGGTGATGCCCCACAGCCCGCTCGACGAGAACAGTTCGATCTCGTCGAACGGCAGCTTCCGCTCGCGGTCGCGCAACGCGGCGTGCTCGGCCAGCCGTGCCGCGACCTGACGCGCGACGTCGAGCGCCTCGGCATCCGAGCCGATGACGGGAACGGGCGTGGCGCCCGCTTGCGGTTGCACGTTTTCTTCGATGATTTCCGTAGACATGTCGATTCCGGCAAAGCTCATGAACCGGCCGGCGGCGCCGGGAAGCATCCGCCGACCTCCTGTTTCGATATCCGAAACGTCAAACCGGGTCGACCGGCGAGAACCGCCGGTGTCGCCCCTTCGATCGGCCGGCGCGCGGCACGCGTTCGTGCCCGCCGCGCACCGGCCCCCGCGTCACGCGGCAACCGCCTGCCGTCGCGCCTCGAGTTCGCGCACGAGCGGCAGCACGCGCCGGCCGAAGTACTCGACCTCCTCGATGAAATGCAGGAACCCCGCGAGCACGAGATCGACGCCGATCGCCTTCAGCGCGACGATCCGTTCGGCGATCTGCTGCGGCGTACCGATCAGGTTCGTGCGGAAGCCGTCGTTGTACTGCACGAGATCCTCGAACGTCGATTTCGCCCAGTTGCCCTCCCCCTCCGGCGACGCCTTGCCGGCCTGCTTCACCGCATCGCCGAACGCATGCACGGCCTCGACGTGCGCGTGCCGGATGATGTCGTCGAGCACGGCCCGCGCCTCTTCTTCCGTATCGCGCGCGATCACGAACGCGTTGACGCCGATGCGCACGCGATGGTTGTTCGCCGCCGCCTTCGCTCGGATGTCGTCGATCTGCGCCTTCAGGTTCTCCGGCGTATTGCCGTTCGTGAAATACCAGTCCGACACGCTCGCCGCGTTGTCGCGCGCCGCGCGCGAGCTGCCGCCCTGGAAGATCTCCGGATGCGGCTTCTGCACCGGCTTCGGGCTCAGCGTGTAGTCGTTGAAGCGGTAGAAATCACCCTTGAACGTGAAGTTGTCCTGCGTCCAGATGCCTTTCAGCGCCTGGATGAATTCCTTCGAGCGCCGGTAGCGTTCGTCGTGCTCGAGCCACGGCTCGCCGATCGCGGTGAATTCGCCCTTGAACCAGCCGCTCACGACGTTGATTGCGATGCGTCCGTTCGAGATGTGGTCGATCGTCGCGAGCTGCTTCGCGACCACGGCCGGGTGCCACGGCCCCGGCAGGATCGCGGCGAGCACCTTGAGCTTCGTCGTCGCATGCAGCAGCGCCTGGCTGAACGACACCGACTCGTGCTGGTATTCGGCGCCGTAGCCGGCGGTGAAGCGGATCTGGCTCAGCGCGTACTCGAAGCCGGCCGCCTCGGCCGTGCGCGCGAGCTGCTGGTTGTATTCGAGGCTCCAGTCGGTGCGTTGCTCGATCGTGCTGACGACGAGGCCGCCGCTGACGTTCGGCACCCAGTAGGCGAACTTGACGCCGTCGGCGGAAGGGTCGGTATGGCTCATGAGTATGTCCTGGTCGGGAGGGAAAACGCAGGCGGCCTAGGCGGCCGCGACGGAAAGCGCATGCGGGCGCAGCTGCGGCACCGCGCGATCGACGGCGAGCGCGATGCGCGCACGCAGCGCCGGGCTCGCGATCTGGTACTGGTCGAAATCGCTTTCGGACGCATACACGCCGATCGGCAGCGTGCGTGCCTGGAAGAAGCTGAACAGCGGCCGGAGCTGATGGTCGATCACGAGCGCATGACGCTCGCTGCCGCCGGTGGCGGCGAGCAGCACGGGTACGTCGACCAGCGCCTCGTGATGCACAAGGTCGAACAGGTGCTTGAAGAGGCCCGTGTACGACGCGCGATACACGGGGCTCGCGACGACGAGCGCATCGGCCGTCTCGATCGCACGGATCTGCGCGTCGAGGTCGGCCGGCACCTGCGCGCGCGTCAGCGCGCCGGCCAGCCGGCTGCCGATCTCGCCGAGTTCGATCAGCCGCGTGTCGATCGGCAGCGCGGCGCCGAGTGCCGCGACGATCGCATCGGTCAGCGCCAGCGTGCGCGACGGCCGTTGCAGGCCCCCCGATATCGCGACCACGTTGATTGCATTGCTCATCGGTTGCATTCCCATTGTCGAATCGGGTGCCGATGCACCCGCCACGACATGGGTCAGCAAGGAGCGTGCCATTTCGACGAAGGCGATGAAAAAACGATCGTCTGCATGACGAAATGCATCGCGATCGACGGCCTGTCGCGGCACTCCCGCCGATCGGCACACGTTGATAAGCGTGCCAGCCACGGCATCACAACCATATTCCGCAGCACGATGAACGGGGGGAAACAGCGCTGCTGATGCACTGCTGCGTAATCAGCAGCGCGGTGTGCGGCGGACGCATTTTTCCGCTTCCGCACGGATTCCGGCAGGCGCGCGGCGTCCAGCGCAGCAATCCGGCATTGGTTATCAGAAATCGATGTTTCCCGCGTTGCGCAAAACGTTGAACACTCTGCTGATCACGCAGCACCCGGTCGGCAACGCCCGATGCAGCCTGGCCGTTTTCGTGCAGCGACCCGACGCATTCATCGCCATGACATCCATTTCCGTATCGCCCCGCGCGGAAAGCCTGCGCGTCGTCGCGCCGTCCCGCGACGAACCGGCCCCTCCCGATGCGCTGCAAACCGCCGGGCGCCTGGCGGCCGGCTTTGCACGAACTGCGGCCGAACGCGACCAGCAGGGCGGCACGCCGAAGGCCGAGCGCGACCAGTTGCGCGACAGCGGCCTCCTCGCGTTGAGCATCCCCGCCGCCTACGGCGGCCTCGGCGCAAGCTGGCGCACGACGTTCGACGCGGTCCGCGTGCTCGCGGCCGCCGACAGTTCGCTCGCGCACGTGTTCGGCTTCCATCACCTGATGCTCGCGACCGTGCGGCTGTTCGGCACGCCCGCGCAGTGGGAATCGTGGTTCGAGCGAACCGCGCGCCAGCAGTGGTTCTGGGGCAATGCGCTGAATCCGCTCGACGAACGCACGGTCAGCCGTTCGCGCGGCGCATGGCACGAATTCAGCGGCCAGAAGAGTTTTTGTTCGGGGGCGCTCGATTCGCAGATGCTGATCGCGTCCGCGCACGACGCGCAGACGCGCGCGTTCCTGATCGCGGCCGTGCCGACGCAGCGCAGCGGCATCTCGATCGCCGACGACTGGAACAACATCGGCCAGCGACAGACCGACAGCGGCACGGTCACGTTCGAGAAAGTGCGCGTCGAGGAACACGAACTGCTGACCGACCCGGGCCCGCTGTCGACGCCGTTCGCGTGCCTGCGCCCGCTCGTCGCGCAGCTCGTGCTGACGAACGTGTATCTCGGCATCGCCGAAGCCGCGTTCGGCGACGCGCGGCACTACACGCTGCACGAAGCGCGGCCGTGGCCCGGCGCACAGGTCGCGAGCACCGGCGACGATCCGTACATCCTCGGCCAGTACGGCGAATTCTGGGTCGGGCTCGAAGCCGCGCGCGTGCTCGCCGACCGCGCGGCGGATCGCCTCGACGCCGCGTGGGCGCGCGATGCGGCGCTCACGCATGCGGAGCGCGGCGAGGTCGCGCTCGCCACGGCCGCTGCAAAGGTGTCGGCCACCCGCACCGGGCTCGATCTCTGCACGCGCATGTTCGACGTCGCCGGCGCGCGCGCGACGCATGGCGCGCTGCGGCTCGACCGGCACTGGCGCAACCTGCGCACCCATACGCTCCACGATCCGCTCGCGTACAAGATTCGCGAGATCGGCGAATGGGCGCTCAAGCGAACCTGGCCGACGCCGGGCTTCTACTCGTGAACCGCTCCCCTTCCGATACGTGGCCCGACGCCGCGCCCGTCCTCACGCTGCCCGACCGGCCCGCGCTGGCGACGTCCATTCGCGCCCGCGCGCAGGTGTTCGTCGATCCGCGCTCGGTCGCGCTGCTCGAACGGATTCGCCTGGTCGCGCCGAGCGACGCGAACGTGCTGATCGTCGGCGAGACCGGCACCGGCAAGGAACTGATCGCGCGGCACGTGCACGGCCTCAGTCGCCGCAGCAACGGGCCGTTCGTCGCGGTGAACTGCGGCGCCTTCTCCGAGACGCTCGTCGAGAGCGAACTGTTCGGCCACGAGAAGGGCGCGTTTACGGGCGCGTTCAGCGCGAAGCCCGGCTGGTTCGAAGCCGCGAACGGCGGCACGCTGTTTCTCGACGAGATCGGCGACCTGCCGCTGTCGATGCAGGTCAAGCTGCTGCGCGTGCTGCAGGAGCGCGAGGTCGTGCGGCTCGGCTCGCGCACGGGCGTGCCGATCGACGTGCGCGTGGTTGCCGCGACCAACGTCGATCTGCAGCAGGCCGTCGCGCACGGGCAGTTTCGCGGCGACCTGTTCTACCGGCTCAACGTCGTGCAGCTCGCGGTGCCGACGTTGCGCGAACGCCCCGGCGACATCCTGCCGCTCGCCCGCCACTTCTTCGACGACTACCGGAGCCGCCTCGGCTACGGGCCGCGCAGCATCGACCCGCGCGCCGAGCGCCGGCTCCAGGCATACGGCTGGCCCGGCAATATCCGCGAACTCGAGAACGTGATCCATCACGCGCTGCTCGTGAGCCGCCACGACGCACTGCAGGAGGCCGACCTGCATCTCGCGGCGCCCGACGTGACGGCCGCCGCCGAGCATGCACAGGCGCAGGAACCCGACCCGGCAACCGGCGCGCAGGCTGCACTCGAACGCGCGCTGCGTGCGCTGTTCGACGAGGATCACGGCAACCTGTTCGAGCGCATCGAGGACACCGTGATGCGCGTTGCGTTCGATTTCAGCCACCGCAACCAGATCCAGGCCGCACGGCTGCTCGGCATCAGCCGCAACGTGCTGCGCGCCAGGCTGATTCGCGCGAAGGAGATCGCGGCAATGAAGTAGCCGCGCATGGGAGCACGCCGCCACCCCGCTCCGGCGCGTTTCGCGCCGCGATCCGTGCGGCAGGGTCCGAACCTGATGTATCGTGGCGCGAGGCGCGCGCCTCGTTCCCCTCCCGCATCCGGTCGTCCGTTGCATGACCGCCCGGGCCCGGCGACAGGGCGCACGCACGATCCTCCGCAACACGAAAGGCCGTCCGGCGCCCGTGCGGGCCCGGCCGTGTCTCGTTCACCCGTCCGGAACCCGTCGCCATGAAAAAGCTTGTCAACCGCCCGTCCGATGTCGTCCGAGAAATGCTGGAAGGCATCGCGCGACAGTCGCCGCATGTCGCGATCCTCGGCGACGAGCACGTGCTCGTCCGCCAGCCGCTGCCCGAGCCGGCGCAGCGCCCCGTCGCCGTCCTCTCCGGCGGCGGCAGCGGCCACGAGCCCGCGCACGGCGGTTATGTCGGCGAAGGGATGCTGAGCGCGACCGTCTGCGGCGAAGTGTTCACGTCGCCGTCCACCGACGCGGTGCTCGCCGCGATCCGCGCCAGCGCGGGCCCGAACGGCGCACTGCTGATCGTGAAGAACTACACGGGCGACCGGCTCAATTTCGGGCTCGCCGCCGAGCTCGCGCGTGCGGAAGGCATTCCGGTCGAGACGGTGATCGTCGCCGACGACGTCTCGCTGCGCGGCCGCGTCGAGCGCGGCCAGCGGCGCGGGATCGCCGGCACCGTGCT
This sequence comes from Burkholderia sp. COPS, assembly GCF_019425585.1. NCBI lineage: Bacteria > Pseudomonadati > Pseudomonadota > Betaproteobacteria > Burkholderiales > Burkholderiaceae > Burkholderia > Burkholderia sp. COPS. The sequence continues at coordinate 63,825 of NZ_WIXR01000040.1, forward strand.
GATCCACAAGCTCGCCGGCGCGGCTGCCGCGCGCGGGCTGCCGCTCGCACGCGTCGCGGCCATCGCGCGCGACGCGGCGGCCGAGCTGGGCACGATGGGCGTCGCGCTCGACGGCTGCACGATCCCCGGCGCCGACAAGTCGGGCTTCAGCCTTGGCGATCACGAGATCGAACTCGGCCTCGGCATCCACGGCGAGAAAGGCGTCGAACGCCGCGCGCCGCTGCCGGCCGATGCGCTGGCCGACACGCTGCTGTCGAGCATCGTCGCCGATCTCGTGCTCGACCGTGGCGAACGCGTCGCGCTGTTCGTCAACGGCCTCGGCGCGACGCCGGACATGGAACTCGCCATCGTGCTGCGCGCCGCGCACGACAACCTGACGCGGCGCGGCATCGTCGTCTCACGCGCGTGGGCCGGCACGTTCCTGTCGGCATTGAACATGCCCGGCTGCTCGATTTCCGTGCTGCGGCTGAACGACGAACGCGCGGTGCTGCTCGACGCGCCGACGCAGGCGCGCGCATGGCCGGGCGGCGGCGCGGTGAATACGCAGATCCGCGTGGCCGCGGCCGCTGCGCAAGAAGCGCCGCTGCCGCCGCTCGATGCGACCGGCCGCGCGTGGGCCGCGCGCCTGCAACCGGCACTGCACGCGGTCGCGCAGACGCTGATCGATCATGAGCAGACGCTGACGGACCTCGATGCGGCCGCCGGCGACGGCGATCTCGGTGCGAGCATGCTGCGCGCCGCACAGGCGATCCTCGCGCTGCCGGAAACCGCATACGGCTCGCCGGCCGGCGTACTCGCGGCGCTCGGCGCCGCGTTGCGCCGCGCCATCGCCGGCAGCTCGGGGCCGTTTTATGCGACCGCGCTGCTGCGCGCATCCCGCCGGCTGGCCGATGTCGCCGAGCCGTCGGCACGCGACTGGGCTGCGGCGTTCCACGGCGCGGTGGATTCGATCAGCGAACTGGGCGGCGCGCACGCCGGCGACCGGACGATGCTCGATGCGCTGGTGCCGGCCGTCGCGGCATTCGAACGGGCGCTCGACAACGATCGCGATCCCGCGGGCGCATGGGCGGCGGCAGTCGAAGCCGCCGAGCACGGTGCCCAGGAAACCGCGCAGATGACGCCGCGCGCGGGGCGTGCGAGTTATCTCGGCGAGCGCGCGATCGGCTCGCCGGATGGCGGTGCGGTGGCGGTGTCGTACTGGTTGCGCGCATTGCAGCCGCACGTGCGATAAGCGGCGGCGGCAGGTTGATGCGGGCGGCCCGCATCAACCTGCCGCGCGCGTCCCGGTTCGCCCCGGCAACAGCGCGGCGCCGATTGCGGCCGCACCGAAACCCGCGAGCCAGCACCAGTAGCCGATTGCATCGAGATGAACCGGCTCGACCCCGCCGGCTTCGTTGACGACGATCCGATGCTGCGTCAGGAAGCTCAACCCGAACAGCAGCGCGAGCCCGGCCAGCGCGAGCGCCTGCGTGCGCCGGCGCTTCGCGATCAGCCACCAGGCCGCGAACACGAGCGGGTTCGCGAGCCACGCGAAGATGCCGAAGAAAAGGCCCATCCAGCCGGTCAGCAGCACCTGCCAGCCGTCGGCCCATGGATGCGGATCGGGTGCGCCCGTGCGGAACGGCGCGGTGAACATGGCGACCAGATAGAGCACGACGCTGATCGCGAGCAGCACGGTCGTGGCGCGGCCCATCGGCGGTCGGACGGTCGCAGTGGCGGGGTTCGATGTGTTCATGGGCGTGCCGGGCGTCCGGCGTCGCAGCGCGCCGCCGGAAGCGCCCGATGCGGGTCGTTCAGACGCCCTCGACCAGCACGGCGCGATAGCGCGCGCCCTTGAAACGATGCTGGACGACGTCCTGGTATTCGGGGCCGTGATACCACGCGTGCGCGGCTTCCTTCGACGGAAACTCGACGATCACGACACCTTCCGGTCCTTCGCCCTCCAGTGTTTCCTGCGGGCCGTAAGCGGCGAGCACCTTGACCGGATGCCCGGCGAGCGTCGCGCCGACCTTGCTCTGGTAGACGTCGAGTTCGTGCTGGTCCTGCGTGCTTTCACGTGTAAACACAATGTAGGTGGCCAAGATACGTGCTCCTGATGCGATGCGTGGAAGGTGGAAAGGCCGGCCGCGCGCCGCACCGTCCGGCACGACGGCACGCGGCCTGCTCGCAGCTTACAGCGGTTTCGCGACAAGCGCCGGGGCCTGCCCGCATGCCCGCCCGAGCAGTTGCGGCGGGCACCACCGGTCGTCCGCGTTCGGCTCCTGCCGCGTCGCGGACGAACCGAACGGCGCCCGTCACGCAACGGTCGCGGTGGCCTGCATCGTCAGCCAGCCGTCGCGATCCTTCGCCCACAGCTCGATCGTCTTGCCGTCGTCCGACGGCTTGCCGCACAGCGTGAACGGCTCCCCGTCGAACGTCGGGCGCACCGCGCGGAACGCAAAGCTCGCGAGCACGGCATCGGGCCGTTCGCGCCGCACGAGATCGACGAGCAGCGTCGCGATCAGCGGGCCGTGCACGACGAGCCCCGGATAACCTTCCTCCTGCGTCACGTAGCTGCGGTCGTAGTGGATGCGGTGGCCGTTGAAGGTCAGCGCCGAATAGCGGAACAGCAGCACCGCGTCGGCCGTGACCGTGCGCGACCACGCGTCGCCTGCCGGCGCCGCGATCGGCTTCGGCGCGGGTGCGCCCGGCTGCGGCGCATCGCGATAGACGATGTCGTGCTCCTCCTCGACGCACAGCACGCCGTCGCACTCGATCCGGTGCTGCACCGTCACGAAGACGAGCCGGCCGCTGCGGCCCGTCTTGTCCTCGAGGTTCACGATCGTCGATTCGCGTATCGCGCGCCGTCCGGTGCGCAGCGGCGCATGGAACGTCAGGCGGCCGCCGGCCCACATGCGGCGCGGCAGCGGCACGGGCGGCAGGAAGGCGCCGCGCTTCGGGTGGCCGTCGGGGCCGACTTCGGCCAGCGGCGCGACAGGCAGGAAATAGAGCCAGTGCCACATCGGCGGCACGACGTCGCCGGGCGACGGGCGGTCGAGCGTGGCGGCCAGCGCGTTCAGCGGGAACGCGGTGATGTCGTCGCCGAGCGTTTCGGTCTTGCCGAGCCACGCGTCGAGCGACGCCGGGGCGGAGGGCTGCGAGGATGGGGTGGACACGTGCGGAATCTCCGGGAGGCTTGCAACGGCTTCAATATGCACGCCGCGCACCGTTTCGCGAAGCCGGATTTCCCGAACCCTTCCCGATTCCCTTCCCGATTCCCGGCTTCGAACCCGCCTGTCCCGCCTTCTCCTCCCCGTGGCCGCGCCGGACGGATTTCGTCTGATCATTCGCTCGCGGTCGCCGCGCGCGGGCCGGGCCGACATCCTTGCGGCTTGACCACCGCCGGCACGCCGCCTAAATTGCTTCAGACGGGCCGGCCACGACGTGTCATACGGGCGACAAAAACGATAGTTTGCTATCGAATTATTTTGCCCCTATCATCTCGCCCATGACCAATCTGCACGACCTCCGCCTCGCCGTCAGCAGCCTGCTCGTGCTGTCCGCGCGCAAGTGGCGCCGCACCAGCGACGGCGTACTGAACGCGTACAACGTGTCCGAGGCCTGCGCGACCCCGCTGCTGATCGCCGGGCGCCTCGGCGAGGGCGTGCGGCAAGGCACGCTCGCCGAATACGTCGGCATTGAAGGGCCGTCGCTCGTGCGCCTGCTCGACCAGCTGTGCGCGGCCGGCCTTGCGCGCCGCGACGAGGATCCGCACGATCGCCGCGCGAAGACGATCTCGCTGACGGCCGCCGGCCGCGCGGTCACCGCGAAGATGGAGGAAGACCTGCGCGTGCTGCGTGCGCAGGTGCTCAAGGGGGTCACGCGCGCCGATCTCGAAGCGACGCTGCGCGTGCTCGACGCATTCAATGCATCCGAATCGCCCACGCCCGCCGCGCGCGCATCCCGCACCGGCAACGCCACGTCATGACCTATCCGAGCCTTCGCGACTGGCTGTTCTCGGGCAAGACGTTCGCCGCGTCGATGCTGGCGCTCTACCTCGGCCTGTATTTCCAGTTGCCGCGCCCGTACTGGGCGATGGCGAGCGTCTACATCGTGTCGAACCCGTTCGTCGGCGCGACACGCTCGAAGGCGCTGTATCGCGCGCTCGGCACCGCGCTCGGCGCGGCTGCCGCGATCTTCTTCGTGCCGCCGTTCGTCGAGACGCCGCTGCTGTTCGCGATCATCGTCGCCACCTGGTGCGGCACGCTGCTCTATCTCGCGATCTCCGACCGCACCGCGCGCAGCTATGTGTTCATGCTCGCCGGCTATACGATGCCGCTCGTCGCGTTGCCGACCGTGACCGATCCGTCCACCGTGTTCGACGTCGCGATCGCGCGTACCGAGGAGATCGTGCTCGGCATCGTCTGCGCGAGCGTGGTCGGCAGCGCCATCTTCCCGAACCGGCTCGCGCCGACGCTGATCGAGCGCACCGATGCGTGGTTCAAGGACGCCGCGTTCTACGGCCGCGAGACGCTGTCCGGGCACATTGCCGGCAAGGCGCTGTCCGCGTGCCGGCAACGACTCGCGGCAACCATCACGGGCCTCGAATTCCTGCTGAGCCAGCTGAGCTACGACCATGCGCATCCGCGCATCCTCGCGCGTGCGCAGGCGCTCGCGGGCCGGATGCAGCTGTTCCTGCCGCTGATGTCGTCGCTCGCCGATCCGTTGATTGCGCTGATGCGCGACCTGCATATCCGGCCGGCCGGGCTGGACGACCTGCTTGCCGATGCCGCGAAATGGTTCGACGCACCGTTGCCGGCCGTCAAGGCCGGCAACGACGGCGACATGACCGACGACCCGGTCGCGGAGCGCCTGCGCGAACGCATTGCCGCGCTGCAGCCGGCCGACGACGCGCTCGCGAGCTGGGACGGCGCGCTGCTGTCGAATGCGCTGTGGCGGCTGCGCCAGGTCATCGACATCTGGCAGGACTGCCGCTCGCTGCGCGCGCTGATCGGCAACGAATCGGGCGTCTGGCAGCCGCGCTACCGGCACTGGCGGCTCGGCGGCACCGAGCGCTTCTTCGATCGCGGGATGATGCTGTTCTCGACGCTGACCGTCGCCGCCGCGATCGTGTTCGCGAGCTGGCTGTGGATCGCGTCCGGGTGGCACGACGGCGCCGCGGCCGTCACGCTCGTGGCCGTGTCGTGCAGCTTCTTCGCCGCGCTCGACGAGCCGGCGCCGCTGGTGTTCAAGTTCTTCCTCGCGACGACCGCGAGCGTCGTGTTCGCGGGCCTGTACCTGTTCGTCGTGCTGCCGCACGTGCACGATTTCGCGATGCTCGTCGTGATGTTCGCGGGCCCGTTCATCCTGATCGGCACGCTGCTGCCGCGCCCGCAGTTCAACATGGTGACGATGCTCGTCGCCGTGAACACCGCCACCTTCATCAGCATCCAGGGTGCGTACGACGCCGATTTCTTCGTGTTCCTGAACAGCAACCTCGCGGGCGTCGCCGGGCTGCTGTTCGCGTATGTGTGGACGCGTGCGACGCGGCCGTTCGGCGCCGAGCTCGCGGTGCGGCGCCTGCTGCGCTCGGGCTGGGAAGACGTCGTGCGCTCCGCGTCGACGCAGCCGCTCGACGACCAGCGCAATCACGCGTCACGGATGCTCGACCGCGTCACGCAGCTGCTGCCGCGCCTCGGCGCGTCCGACGACCACCGTCATCCGTCGATCGAAAGCTTCCGCGACCTGCGCATCGCACTGAATGCGCTCGACCTGCGCCGCTCGCGCCGCCGGCTGTCAGGCGACGTGCCCGACGCGATCGACCGCGTGCTGGCCGGCGTCACCGACCACTACGCACGCTGCGCGGCCGCGAACGCGCGCCAGCCGGCACCGCCCGCGCTGCTCGCGACGATCGACGACGCGCTGCAGCGCGTCGCGGGCCGCAACCTGCCGGGCGCCACGCCGGCGGAACACGGCGCTGCGCCGGCCACGCCCGCCACGCATCGCCGGCTGCGCGACACGCTGCACGCGCTCGTCGGCCTGCGCCTGTCGCTGTATCCGGCCGCGGCGGGGCAGCCGCCGCAGGCACCCGACGGAGCACGCGCATGATCCCGCTTTCCCATCCGTCTTTCCGACCGCGACCATGATCGGCGAAATCGACATCTTCGGCGTATTCGTGCCGGCCCCGCTCGTGCTGATGCTGATCGCCTACCTGATCAACATCGTCGTGCGCGCCGTGCTCGAGCGCGTCGGCTTCTACCGCCTCGTCTGGCACCGTTCGATCTTCGACCTCGGCATCTACGTGTTCGTGTTTGCCGCCGTCGTGATCGTTTCCCACCATCTCGTGGCTAGCTAACCGTGAAAAAAACCTGGCTCTCGGCAGGGCAAATCCTGCTTACCCTGATCGTCGTCGTCGTGGCCGCCGTCGTGCTGTGGCGCATCGTCAACTACTACATGTTCTCGCCGTGGACCCGCGACGGTCACGTGCGCGCCGACGTGATCCAGGTCGCGCCGGACGTGGCAGGCCTCATCACGTCGGTGCAGGTCGCCGACAACCAGGAGGTCAAGCGCGGCCAGGTGCTGTTCGTGATCGACCAGGCCCGCTACACGCTTGCGGAACGCCTCGCCGAAGCCACGCTCGCCCAGCGCCGCGCGACGCTCGCCCAGGCGAAGCGCGAATACGCGCGCAACCTGCAGCTCGGCAACCTGGTCGCGAGCGAACAGGTCGAGGAAAGCCGCACGCGCGTCGAACAGGGTGAAGCCGCCGTCGCCGATGCGCAGGTGTCGCTCGACACCGCGAAGCTGAACCTCCAGCGCACGACGATCGTCAGTCCCGTAGACGGCTACCTGAACGACCGCGCACCGCGCGTCGGCGAATACGTGCCGGCCGGCCGCGCGGTGCTGTCGGTCGTCGACCGCAATTCATTCCGCGTCGACGGCTACTTCGAGGAAACCAAGCTGCGCGGCATCCATATCGGCCAGCCGGTCGACATCATCGTGATGGGCGAACCGCATACGCTGCGCGGCCACGTGCAGAGCATCGTCGCCGCGATCGAGGATCGCGACCGCACGCAGGGTGCGAACCTGCTGCCGAACGTGAACCCGGCATTCAGCTGGGTGCGGCTCGCGCAACGCGTGCCGGTGCGCGTCGTGCTCGACGAAGTGCCCGACGATTTCCGCATGATCGCGGGCCGCACCGCGACCGTCTCGATGCGCGAGGCCGACACGCGTCGCAACGACAACGTGAAACCTGCAGGCGCCGGCACGGCGTCGGCCGTCGCGCCGGGTTCGACGGCTTCCGCCGCGGCCGCCGGCGCAGCAGGAGCATCGCAATGAAGCGGCATGGTCTGCGCCTCGCCGCGACGCTCGCACCGCTTGCGCTGGCACTCGGCGCGTGCAAGTCCGTCGGCCCCGATTACACGCTGCCGCAGCAGGCGTACGTGAATGCGCCGCTCGCGAACCACGCGCTCGACGACGCGAACGGCACGCTCGTGTCGCGCGACGCCGTGCCCGGCAACTGGTGGCAGCTCTACGACGATCCCGTGCTCAACGCGCTCGTGCGCGATGCACTGAAGTCGAACACCGACCTGCGCGTCGCCGCGGCCAACCTCGCGCGCTCGCGCGCGGCGCTGGAAGTCGCGAGCCAGCAGGGCGGCTTCTCGGGCGGCGCGGAAGCCGCCGTGCAGCGCGCGCAGGAATCGGCCGAGCAATATCTGCTCGAGAACAAGCTGCCGGTCGTCAACGAAGGCGCGGTCGGCATCAATGTGTCGTACGAGATCGACCTCTTCGGCAAGCTGCGGCGCGGTGTCGAAGCCGCGCGCGCGGACAGCGAGGCCGTCAGGGCCGCCGGCGACCTGGCGCGCATCACGGTCGTCGCCGACGTCGTGCGCGCGTACGTCGAATCGTGCTCGGCCGGCGACGAGCTGGCCATCGCGAAGCAGTCGCTCGCGCTGCAGAAGCAGCGCGTCGCGCTGTCGCAGCGGCTGCGCGATGCCGGGCGCGGCAACCAGACCGACGTGACGCGCGGCGTGACGCAGGTGCGCACCCTCGCCGCCGACATCCCGCGCTTCGAAGGCCGCCGCAAGGTCGCGCAATACCAGCTCGCCGCGCTGCTCGCGCGCTCGCCGGCCGACCTGCCGAAGGCCGTCGCCGAATGCGAGCGCCTGCCGAAGCTGCGCCAGCCGATTCCGATCGGCGACGGCGCCGCGCTGCTGCGCCGCCGCCCGGACGTGCGCGAAGCCGAGCGGCAACTCGCCGCCGCGACCGCGCGCATCGGGGTGGCGACCGCCGCGCTGTACCCGTCGATCAGCATCGGTGCGTCGGCCGGCTCGGTCGGTGTCGCCGCCGACCTGTTCTCGTCCAACACGAATCGCTGGTCGTTCGGCCCGCTGATCAGCTGGTCGTTCCCCGTCAACGGCCAGCGTGCGCGAGTGCGCGAAGCCGAAGCCGCGACGGGCGGCGCGCTCGCGCACTTCGACGGTGTCGTGCTGAACGCGCTGCGCGAGACGCAGTCGAGCCTCGCAACCTACGCGGCCGACGTGCAGCGCACGGAAGCGCTGCGCACGGCTTATGAATCGGCACGCAGTTCCGCCGACGAAACGCATCGTCTCTATATGGCCGGCCGCGAGTCGTTCATCTCCGACCTCGACGCGACGCGCACGCTGACGAGCGTGCAGGCGCAGGTGGCGGCAGCCGAAGGCCAGGTCGCGGCCGACCAGGTGCGGCTTTTCCTCGCGCTCGGCGGCGGATGGGATGACGATGCGGCATCCGCATCCGACGCGTCGAAACAGATATCGAAACAGACGCCGAAGCCGGCACCCGCAAGCGGTGCATCGGCGGCCTCGGCCGCCGTGACCGCAGCCGAGTAACCTGCCGGTGAAGAACGGGAAGCGCGCTTGCCGCGCTACGCACGCCATCCGCTGATCGACTTGCCGGGTGACGCGCGCGCGGCCAGCCTGGGCTCGCCGGAAGCGTCCGACGAATGGCACCCCGGGCAGCCGCGCGACCGTGCGCAACCGGAATGCCGGGCATCGCAAACCCGAGCCGCAATGGGCCGGCATTGAAGGTAAACTCGTCCGCGCTTTTCCTGTCTTTTACTCGCCGCCCGCCGGGCGGTTCATTTTCCGGAGATCCATCATGCGAACCAGCGCCCGCAACCATTTCGCCGGCCAGGTCAGCGCCGTCAAGGCCGGTGCCGTCAACGACGAAATCACGCTCCGGACGCAGGACGGCCTCGACATCGTCGCCGTGATCACCCACGGCAGCGCGGCTTCGCTGGGCCTCGCGGCCGGCTCGAAGGCGTTCGCACTCGTGAAGGCGTCTTCGGTCATCGTGATGGTCGACGTCGACAGCAGCAAGGTATCGGCCCGCAACTGCGTCGCAGGCACCGTATCGTCGGTCACGAAAGGCGCGGTCAATTCGGAAGTCGTGGTCAAGGCCGCGGGCGGCGCCGAGATCGTCGCGATCGTCACCAACGACAGCGTCGATCGCCTCGGCCTCGCGAGCGGCACGGCTGCGTCCGCGATCTTCAAGGCATCGAGCGTGATCGTCGGCGTCGAGTGAACGCGTGACGATCGTGATGGCGATGGCGATCCGTTCGGCACCGCGCATTCGTGCGGATCATGCGGATCGCACCGTGCGGCTGTTGCGCCGATGCCTACGATGACCGCCGCGTTCGATGACGCTCGACAACGGGCGCTGCAATCGCTGCTGTCCGCAGCCGCAAACGCCGACACGCCCGACGCACGCCTGTTCGGCACGCTCGTCGCGGCACGTGCGCGCCGCGACGAACTCGGGCTGCTCGGCCTGTCTCATCCGCAACTGGCCGCCGTGCTGGCGCGGCAGTTTCCGCGCCTGCCTGCGGCCGACGCCGCGGCGCTCGTGCCGACGGCCGCGATAGCACTGCTGCCATCCACTCACGCCGCGTTCGTCGCGACGCTGCACGCGCGGCTGATGGACGACGCGAATCCCGCCGTCGACCGCGACGACGCCAGTTGTCTCGCGTCGATCATCGCGCACGCCTGCCTGCGCCCCGATCATCTGTGGCGCGATCTCGGGCTCGACGGGCGCGACGCGGTATCCGCGATGCTCGATCGCTATTTCCCCGCGCTTGCCGCACGCAACGTCACTCACCTGCGCTGGAAAAAATTTCTCGCGCAGGAAGTGGCCGCATCGCTCGATGTGGCGTCCGGCCCCGCGCCAGGGTGCCCGGGCTGCGAGGATTTCGGCGTCTGCTTTCCTCAAGCGCGATAGTCGCCACCTTAGCCCGTGCTGCCGATTCGATTCGTCGCATCGCCATCCGAAGCATCCGCGTTGGCCGGCGTTGCGGCCGCCCAGCCTGCCATCGTGCGGCTTCGAAGCCGCCTCTCGCTTCTACGCAAAACCGGGGTTCGCTGAAACCTGCCACGACCGCGGCTCGCGGCTGGATGCACATCGAGCGCCGCGCCCCGTTGCCGGAATTCCATCCGTACCGCAAATCCAATGCGGCGACGAGTTGGTTCAGTCGCCGCTTCCGGCTCGCGAACTTCCGCACGCTTTTCGACGACGTGCCAGCAGCGGGCATTCCCGAACAAACGACCGGTTGACCGCACGTGCACCGGCCCAAGCGCGAAGCCTGACGCGGCAGGGTTGACGCACCGATCGATCCGGACAGATTGCCGCCCCGGTCGATCCAGAACGAAAGCCCGGCTCGCCCCCGTTGTTGCGACCGCGCCCCGGCGGCACTGTCAACGGATGCGAGCGCGATGCCGTGCACGCCCCATAAACGGTTACCTTACGCGCCGCGTCGTCCGACGTTCGTGGCGCGGTCAATGCCGGTGCCGGTGATGAATGTCCGGAAAATGCGCATGGCTGTGCGTGATCGGCAGATGCACGTGCGGATGCGTGTGCGGTTCGTTGCCGTCATACGTAAAGTCGTGCGCATGCTGGTGATGTTCGTCGTGCCGATGGCGGTGCGTGTGCTCGAGCCGCTCGTGCGTATGCGTGTGTTCATGCCGCTCGCGAACGTGCAGCCAGATACCGAGCGCCATCAGCGCGGCAGCGATCCAGAACGTCGCGGGCGGCAGCGCGGGCCAGATCAGCAGCGACAGCATGACGCCGAACAACGGCGCGACCGAGAAATACGCGCCCGTGCGCGCGCTGCCGAGATGACGCAGCGCGACGACGAACAGCACGAGGCTGATCCCGTAGCCGCCGAGCCCCGTCAGCATCGCGGCGGCCGTGACCGGGAGAGCCGGCAGCGTCGCGCCGGTCGCCAGCGCGATGCCGATGTTCACGGGCCCTGCAATCAGCCCCTTCACGCACGCGATGACCATCGCATCGTTCGCGGCCACCTTGCGGGTCAGGTTGTTGTCGATCGCCCAGCACAGGCATGCGCCGACGATCAGCAACGCGCCGACCGGCACACCGGCCCGGTCTGGCGTCCACGACAGCAGCGTGCCGCCGGCGACGATCGCGACCATCCCGAGGAACACCTGCGTATCCACGTTCTCGCGAAACACCACCCATGCGATGACGGCCGTCAGCACGCCTTCGAGATTGAGCAGCAACGCGCTCGTCGCCGCCGGCGTGCTCGATAGCCCGAGCATCAGCAAGGCAGGGCCGGCCACCCCGCCCGCCGCGATCGCGCCGGCCAGCCACGGCAGGTCGGCGCGCTGCAGCGGTGCGGCGTCTGAGGCCGGTGCGTGACGGTTGTGCAGGCGGCGAAGCAGGATACCGATACCGAGCCCGACGCCGCTGCCGAGATAGAACAGGCCGGCGACCATGAACGGCGACATCGCGCCGATCAGCGCCTTGGCAAGCGGTGTCGCGGCGCCGAACAGCGCGGCAGCGGTGAGCGCGACGAGAATCGCGGAATGTCTCGAGTGCATGATCCGGACGGGATTGACGTTGAATGGCGCCGGTAGCGGCTTCGGGTTGTGTCGCGGTTGGCGTTCAGTACCTTTCTGAATGCAAGCTGCATCGTACCGGTCAACTTGCGCACGAACTGACGTGCCCCGGCGAGATTATCGCGCGTCAGCGTGTCAGGACGAACGGGCGCGAACGCTCGCATGCCGTGTCGACGCTTCCGGCATTGCGAAATTTCAGGAAACCGAATTAACTGAATGACACGTCGTCGCGTTCCGGACATGCGTATCGTCCACGCGCAAACGACACGGTCGGGATATCGCGCATGCAGCACCGATCGACGAACTTTCTTCGTCCGGTCGCAGGGTCTGTTCGAGGCGGGATAGATAAGGACCCGGCGCGTCAGGCGCCGGTGGGAGGAGTCCTGACCTGCCTCTGTCGAGGCAGGTCAGTCAGTCGTGTCGTTCGCCGCAGGCAATATGCATGCGGGTCAGCGCCGCGCGGCATGCAGCCGCGCGCTGCCGGTTACTCGTTTCCAGCCGTTTGCTGCTCGACCTGCGGCACGGCGTCGGCTTGCGCTTCCACGTTCGCCGGTTGCGGCTCGGCGGCCGCCTCGGCCTGCTGCTCGGCTTTCGGCTGCTGCTGCGCGCCCTTGGCCGATTGCGCCGCGCCCTTGCCGGGGCGGCGAGCCTTCAGCCGGCGCGCCCGCGCTGCGTCGTCATGCGTGACGCGCCCTGCTTCGTTGCCCTGCAGGTCGACCCGCACGGCATCTTCGACGAGGCACGACCAGTAGCGGTTGCCGCGGCACCACGTCGACATCGCTTCACGCAGTTCGGCTTCGTTGAGCCCGACGGCCTGTGCTTCGCGCGCGAGGTCGTCCCAGATGCCGACCTTGAGCGGCACTTTGGGGGCCGGATTCTTCGGGAATGCACGCGGAAACTTACGCTGCAGTTTGCCGATCGCAACGATGACCGGATCGACCGGCGCCGACGGCTTCGCCGATGCAGGCTTCGCGCGATGCGGTGCTTTGCCGCCGGCCGCAGCCGGTTTGGCGCCACGCTGCGGCTGGTCGCCGGACTTCGGCTTCGCGCCGGTGTCCGCCGGCGCTGCCGGCCGCTTCGCGTTGCGCTCCTGCTTGGCCTTCGCTGCGAGTTGCGCCCGCAATTCGGCAAGTTGTTCAAAACCCATAAATTCAATCCACCAGGAATATAAGGTGTGGTTCGTGCGGTCACACCGCGCGGCGCACCCGCTTCGCCGCCATGCGTGCGACCCGTCTGCCGCCGAGGCGGAACACTACGGGGCCGCATCGCGCACGCCACTCTGTTTTCAGGCACCCGGCCACGATGCCGGACAAGGCAGGAGTGGAAGTATACCGGTACGCGCGACGGCCGGTTGACTCACTGGTCTGCATTGGCGCGATTCGGGGCACCGGAAATGCATCCGGACGGTCGTGTTGCGCATTATATGGATACGCCTCAGGAAGTCACGTCGTTCACCCTCGTCGGCGGAAATCGGGGCCATCTTGCGCGCCGAGATTGCCCCGGCGGCGGCACTGGCCGACGCTCCATGCGAGATATGCCGCCTTCGGGCGCAGCCCCCGATCGTGCCGCATCGATGCGCCGCGAATCTCGGTCGCCATTCGTGATCCCGGGCGGCGCCGTCGGTAACGTGTGAATCGACGATTGCGCTAATGTGAAGCGCTCGGCGACGGGGCGGCGTCTGTCGCGACATGCGAATGCCTCCGTCGATCGCATCGATACCCCTACTCGAATCGTTGCGTCCGCATCGATCCCGTCGCGTACGAAGATGCCGAAAAGTGCGTAGTATGGCCGGATCGATGTCGGCGGCGGTATCCCTCGGCCCCTTTCGCTGCGCACCGGGCCAGCCGTCGAGATCTCGCTTGCCGGCGAAAAGAACCGGTTGCACGAAACGGAGCAGATACATGGTTCCCCCACACGACATCCCGCACGACGGCATCACGCGCGAGGAAATACACCACCGGCAGATCGACATGCGCGGCTATCGGCGCAGCGACGGCCAGTTCGAAGTAACAGCCTGCCTCGCGGATCGCAAGACTTTCGATTTCACACCGCCAGGCGGCACCCGGACGGTCGCTGCGCTGTCGCCGATCCACGACCTCGGCGTGACATTGGTCTTCGACGCCGACATGATCGTCCGCGCCGTATCAACGTTCCTCCGGTCGCATCCGTATGCGCAGTGTCCGGGTGGCGGCGACTCGCTGCAGGCGCTCGTCGGACTGACCATCGGCGCCGGCTGGAACAGCGAGGTTCGCAAGCGCCTGCCGTCCTGCGATACGTGCACGCACCTGAAGGAATTGCTCGGCCCGATCGCCACCACGGCCTATCAGACGATGGTCGGCATGCGGAAGCATCGCTCGAGGAGCGCGACAGCGACGGAAAGCCGCTCAAGATCGACAGTTGCCATGCATATGGCGCATCGCGCGATCTGGTGAAACGTCTTTGGCCCGAATACCACCGGCCTTCGACGCCGGCAAAAGGCAACTGAGCGCCAGGCAGTCGCGCCAGTCCAGTGCCCGCACCGCAGGATCGGTACCGCATCGGTGTGCACGCGTCATGTGCACGAACGTACTTCGGTCCGGCCTCACGCCGACCGGCCGGCGCAGTCGGCGGCCCGGGTGATCAGAAAACGCCCAGTGCAAGTCCCGCTGCAAGACCGGCGCCCAATTCGGCGCAGCGCGCGAGATCGTCGCCGTCGATCGTCTTGGCCGCAAGGATGCGTTCCGGCGTCTGCGCGTGCGTACAGACGATCAGGCCCGGCGCCACGTTCTTCAGCCGCCAGCCTGTCGCGATCCGGTCGATCTGGCGCAAGGCGTTCTGTCCATCGCTTCCCGCGCAGATCATCGCCGCATACGGGCGGCCGTTCACGCGATCGAGCGCCGCATAGTAGCAGCGGTCGAAGAAGTCCTTCATCAGCCCGGACATCGCTGCGAGATTCTCAGGTGTCGCAAACAGATAGGCATCGGCGTCCAGCACATCGTCTGCGCTCGTCGCGTCCGCGCGCTGCAGCCTGACGTCGACGCCGGATTGCTCGCGCGCCGCGCCGGCAGCCGCTTCGGCCATCTGTTGCGTGCCTCCGGTCATCGTGTGATAGACGATCAACAGGGTCTTCATGCGTCGTCACTCGCGTTCGGCTTCAGGTAAGCCGGCGGCATCGCCGGGTTCCGCTGGATGGCCAGCGATCATATGAGGCGGTTCTGTATCCGTGGAACTGCCGGTTTACCGACGCGTCGGGCCAGGGCGCGCGTCGAACATGCGCATTGTGCCGGCCTCGCTTTGCGCATGATCGACCGGATGCACGATCAGTCCGCTGCGGCGCGTGATGCGTCGGGGTCTTCCGGTCGCGCGTAGTACGCGAGAAACATGTCTGCGGCGGATTCCGCGACTTTTTGTTGCTCCGGCGCCGCGAGTGGCGGCTGGCCCATCGTGATCTGCGGCCAGAACGCGAATGCCTTCACGACACCGTGCAGCTGATGCGCGGCAAACACCGGATCGGTGACCGACAGGCGTCCGGCCGCTGCGGCCGTTCGCACCCAGACCGTCATGTCTTCCTCGCGCTCGCCGAGACGCTCGACCATGTCGCGCGCGCGTTCCGGCGAATGGATGGCCGCACCGATCGCGACACGTGCGAGCGCGAGAAATGCCTCGTCGCCGAGCAGGCGCATTTTGCGCTCCAGCAATGCGAGCAATTGCTCGCGTAGCGGCACGTCAGAACGATAGGTTGGCGAACTGCCGGTTCGGGTCGCATCCCACAATTTTTGCAGGATCGCGGCGAACAGCGTTTCCTTGCCCGGAAAGTGGTTATAGACCGTGCGTTTCGACACGTCCGCGCGCGCGGCGATTCGGTCCATGCTGGTCGCGTCGTAACCCGACGCGAGAAATTCCTCGATGGCCGCGTCGACGATGGCCGCGCGCTTTCGATCGGTCAGGCGCTGAGGGGGAGTGCTGGTATCCATTCGGAAATTTTACACCGCGTAGTTTACTTATCCCAAAAATAAACTACACTGTTTAGTGTACTTTATTCTCCGGACGAATCCACATGGCATCGCCTCTCGTTTTGATTCATCGCATTCTGGGTCTTGCGGCCGCCCGACGCGGCCGCGTGCTGTCTGGCGGCTCGCCGCAGCACAATGGCGAGCGCTTCAGCAATGTCGCGCCCCGGCCGGTCGAGGGGTTGGGCAAGACACTCGGCATCGCGTGGAACATGCTGTTCAACAAGCCGCGCCATACCGTGCCCGCAGGGGTACTGCCCGTCGATTCGCTGACCCGCGCGGAACTCGACGCGGCCCCCGATCGCAGCCTGTACCGGCTCGGCCATTCAACGCTGCTGCTCAAGCTGCGCGGCGAATTCTGGCTGACCGATCCCGTCTTTGCCGAGCGCGCGTCGCCGTTTCGTCGCGTCGGCCCGAAGCGTTTTCATGCGCCTCCGATCGCACTCGAAGATCTTCCGCCGCTGCGCGGCGTGATCCTGTCGCACGATCACTACGATCACCTCGACCGCGACACGGTGCTCGCGCTCGCGGCAACCACCGGTGTGTTCGTGACAACACTGGGCGTCGGCGACCGCCTGATCGAGTGGGGAATCGACGCGAAGAAAGTCCGTCAGCTCGACTGGTGGCAGAGTGTCGACGAGGCCGGCTTGACGCTGACCGCCACGCCTGCCCAGCATTTTTCCGGGCGCAGCCTGTTCGATGGCAACAGCACGCTGTGGGCATCCTGGGTCATCGTCGACGACGACTTGCGCGTGTTCTTCAGCGGCGACACGGGCTACTTCGATGGTTTCCGAACGATCGGCGAGCGCCTCGGGCCGTTCGACGTCACGCTGATCGAAACAGGCGCATACGATGCGCAATGGCCGTACGTCCACATGCAGCCGGAAGAAACCGTGCAGGCGCACATCGATTTGCGCGGTCGCTGGCTGGTCCCGATCCACAACGGCACGTTCGATCTCGCGATGCACCGCTGGCAGGAACCGTTCGAGCGCGTCACGGCGCTGGCGATCGTGCGTGGCGTCGAATTGTCGACGCCCAGGATGGGCGAGCGCCTCGCTCTGGCCGAGCCGCATCGCGGCGAGCGGTGGTGGCGCACGGTGGACGAGCGCGTGCCATCCGTTGCCACGAAATCGCGCCGCTGGTCGCTTTGCGCGTCGCAAGCGACGAAGTAGGCCCACCGGACGTTGCGCATTTTCCCGGGAGCGCGGCAATGCCGCGCCTCCGGGAAGTTCGTTTCCGGCGTACCTGCATGTCGATGGGCCGCGCCTGTAGACCCGATTACCCGAGTAGAGAAGTCATGCATCCGGCACCAGTCCAATACTCCCCCGGCCAACAGGTCGACACCGCCTCCCTCGCTGCATTCAATCGCGTCCCTCCCCGATCGACCCGCCAGAGCCGGGAGAGCGACCTGCGGCTGACACTCGCAGAGCGCGTCGCGAGGTGGACGGATGGAGTCGACCACCTCACCACGGCCATTCCGAACCTGAGCCTCCATCGAAGGGAGACACCGACGCAGCCGATGGGCTGCATGGTCGAGCCAAGCTTCGGGCTCGTCGTCCAAGGCACGAAGCGGATCATTCAGAGCGGCGATGTGTATCTATGCGATGCCAACCGTTTTCTGATCACGTCGCTCGACTTGCCCGGTTCAACACAGGTCATCGAGGCCAGCCGAGAAACGCCGTTTCTCGGGATCGGGCTCAAGCTTGATTTTCGCGCCATGGCCGAACTGATGGCGCAGGTCGCACCGGATCACGAGGATACCCCCGCAGGCCGGGGCCTCGTCGTCGGCGACATGACCGAACCGCTCTACGACGCAGTCAACCGGTTGCTGGCGTTGCTCGATGATCCCAACGCCATTGCAGTTCTCGCTCCGTACGTCGAGCGGGAAATCTACTACCGGCTGCTGACGAGCGACCAGGGCGGCCGCCTGCGTCAGATTGCGTCCGCCGGCAGTCAGGGCAACCGCGTGTCGCGGGCGATCCAGTGGTTGCGAACCCATTACGACGAGTCGCTGCGAGTCGACGATCTGGCGACGCAGGTTCAGATGAGCAGTTCGACTTTCCATCACCACTTCCGCCAGCTCACTGGCATGAGTCCGCTGCAGTATCAGAAATGGATACGACTCAACGAAGCACGTCGGCTGATGCTGTCCGAGCGACTCGACGCCACGTC
Source organism: Burkholderia sp. COPS (assembly GCF_019425585.1). Classification (NCBI taxonomy): domain Bacteria; kingdom Pseudomonadati; phylum Pseudomonadota; class Betaproteobacteria; order Burkholderiales; family Burkholderiaceae; genus Burkholderia; species Burkholderia sp. COPS. The sequence continues at coordinate 81,850 of NZ_WIXR01000040.1, forward strand.
GGCATCGTTCCGGGTTGGATATGCGAGCCCGACCCAGTTCAACCGCGAATACAGTCGGTTGTTCGGTAATTCGCCGAGAAGAGATATCGATAACCTGCGCAGCGGAACGGATGTCGTTCTGTCGGTGGCGGCAACTTACTGATCGCCGGAGTTGTACCGAAGATGCAGGATGCCGATTTTGGCGGTATCCACGAAATGGTTGGATCGGTTTCATGCCTGATCCGGGCGAGTCACACGCTTGCAGCGGGACGCGCGCCTCTCGATTTCTAGCCGACTTAGGAGTGATGGCTTGATGGCCGCCTGAGGACTTGCAATTTAGTATCGAGCGATGCGTGAGCTCCCCTCGGAGTCGGAAGTTTCGCCAACTTGCGATCAAAGCGCAGATACAAGCAGGTCGTCCCATGCCGTTCTCATGAGCCGGTGATGACTTCGTCCCCTCTTCAACGACCAGGTCCCTTGACGGTCTCCCCGGCGCTCTGCCACAAACTCTTTGGTGCCGGGATTCTCGCGTCACTCTGTCATCCAACGAGTTGAGCAACCAATGCGCGTTGTCACGTGACAACTCGCGCCGATTATTGGCGCGGACATCCGATCACAGACTCGACAGCGTGCCGTGGTGTATGCGATCCGCGGGAGTTCGACTTGTCTCAGATACTTGGCGGGACCACGAAAGTCTCAAACACTACATAATACGTATTGATAAGTACAAATCGACGCATCTTTATACGAGCTGCCGGATGCAGGGCACGAAATGACCATGCGCCCCCATTTAAACGCGCAATCTTGTCGATATTGCGTGAAACAACATGAAGAATATTGCGCAACCCCTTGCTGGATAAGGATTTCCACGAACATCGAATTTCTTGAAATTGTTTCACGATCTGGCCCGTTTGAGCTATCGCGCGACCTTCAATCGCGGAGTTTGCCGCAAATCGATGCCTGGCACGCACGACCGTCGCGTGAAGGCTGAGACTGCGCTAACGGGAACGGGGGTAGGCACGACAGGGCCTCGCCCTACCCTGCTGGCTAACGTTCGATGAAGATGCAACTGAGCGGTCCAGTTAAATGGGGCCACATCGTAGACGCTTATGATATGCACTCGGGTTGCTGTCCCAGTGAGGAACTCTATCGTTTTGCAGGGGGTATGAATGCAGATTGCCCGCCACGATGGGGGCAGAATCTGCGATCAATCGATGCTTCAAACTCTTCGATACAGTGTGTGCCGCCCGACGCGCAGGCCAGCGTGCCACTCAACGCACACGCGCCTCAAACAACACTCCAGTTGTCACGTGACAACCCAGCAAACAACCGCCCCGGAGAATCTCTTCGCGACGAGCCAACGGCGACAAACCTATCCTTTACCGATCTATCCGTTCATTCTCAGCGGAGTTCGGTCGCAACGGGGCTGAAAATCGACCCAGAGCGGTCGTCACCGTCCGCTCTTGAGGCGATTGTCACGTGACAACTCACCTCGGCTGCGAGGTAGTCGCGCGAAACCAGCAATCGAACGTTGAAATAACTTCGCCGAGATCGTCACCGCGATCTGGCCAAAGATTCTTCGATGTCGGAGTGCACCGGAAAGCACCAAATCTCTACGTCTTGTCACGTGACAACTGAGCTTCCCGACGACATTCTCCAAGCCGACCTACTGGAGTCACTGAGAGTTTTGCCAGAAATTTCGCAAGATCAATCGGCCAGCCTCCAGGCGTTAATCCATCATCACCGTTAAAGCTCGTCGAACTTTCTATCGATCTTTGTACGTGATTTTTGAGCGAGATCGCCAATTTTATTTTTACTCGATCATCCCCCATCGCTGACTCGTTAGCCATTCGGCTACTTGTCACGTGACAACCATATCGATCATCAAGTCATACATCCCGTCGAAGGCTTTTTCTGGACATTTCGCTAATAATTGCATATATTACGCAAAACTCCGTGGGGAAATTTAATGGCTTTCAAGATCGCCGTCAGTAATCAAAAAGGTGGGACTGGGAAGACAACCATCTCCGTCAATATCGCAGCTGCGTTCGAAGCAGGCGGCAACAAGGTCGCCCTGATCGATGCCGACCCTCAAGGCACGTCCGTCCGGTGGGTAACGAGCGGCGAGAACACGCTGCCGATGACGGTACTCTCGCTGGCCCCTGCCGGCCGAGGCATTGGCGGCGAAATCAAAAAGCAAGACGCGAACTTCGATGTGATCGTCGTCGACTGTCCCGGCAACCTCGAAGATCCGCGAATCGCATCGGTACTCGAAGTTGCCGATTTCTGCCTTGTGCCGCTGTCGCCGTCGCCGGCCGATCTCTACAGCACCGTCGCGATGATCCGCATGATCGAATCGATGCGATCCGTCCGTAACCCAAATCTGTCTTCCGCATTAATGCTGAATAGCGTTAATGGAAAAACTAAAATGCGTGAAGAAATTTTAAAAATTCTAAGAGCAGAAGAAATAGGGGAGCATCTGCTCGACAGCCAGATCGCGCAACGCGAGGTCTACCGTCAGACGTTTGCGCTCGGCACCACGATCCATCATCACAATCGGTACCTGAAGGGCCTGAAAGAAGCCCGAGCGGAAATCGAAAAGCTGGTCACGGAAATGGCCCAATACATCGCGTCGACGCGCGCTACCGGAGCCGCCCATGGCTAAGGACACCTCGAAAGACAAGAAGCCGACCGGCAACCTGCATCTCGCAGCCGGCCTGCTGCGCGGGCTCGCGCAGGAAAATGCGGCACTCGAAACGCGGCTGCCCGAACCGGCGGCCGCACCGAACGCCATCGCCGAATCGGCGCCCGCCAGCGCCCCGGCCGCGGCCACGCCTGCCGGCACGGCCGATCTTGGCGCGCCACAGAAGGTGCTGGTCAAGGATTGCATTCCGAACCCGTTCAACCCGCGCGTGTTCTACTCGGAGTCGAGCCTGCACGAGCTCGCCCTGACGCTGAAACGGGAAGGGCAGATCGAGCCGATCAAGGTGACGCGGCTGCCGGAATTTCCCGGCAAGCTCGTCGTGATCGACGGGCAACGCCGGCTTCGCGCGACGAGCATCAACGGCGACGAAACCATCAACGCCACGTTCCGCACGGATCACACGCCCGAGCAGCTCTACACGATCGCGTATCGCGCGAACCACGACCACGAACGCCAGACGATCTTCGACGATGCGGTCGCGTGGAAGCGTCTCCTCGACGAGAAGGTCTTTTCCGACCAGAACACGCTGGCGGAAAAAATCGGCAAGGACAAGGCATCGATCAGCAAGACGCTGTCGCTCAACGCACTCCCGAACACACTCCTTGAACGGATGGCGAGCGCGAACGACGTGGTCGGCCTGCAGGCGGCGTATTTCCTGAAGCTGATCTTCGAACGCCTGGGCGAGCCGACGGCCGACCGGCTGCTGACGGCCGTGATCGACCGGAAAAAATCGGTTCGTGATCTCGAGAATTTCCTGCGTGCGCAGAGCGACGGCAGCAAGAAGGCAGGACGCACCCGTTACAGCGTCCGGCATGACTTCGCGCTCGAATCGCAAGCGATCGGTCAGTTGAAGACCTATCCGGACGGCCGCCTGGATCTGCAGCTCAAGGGCGTCGACGCATCGCACCAGGAGGCGCTCGCCGACAAGCTGAAGACCGTCATCGACGCGTACGTTGCCGAGCTGGCAACGGCTACGCAAAAGTAACGCGCGAAAAGCAGAAGGCCTCACATCCGCGTTGCATCGCGAAGCCGGACGACGACGTCCGGCACGCGACGCGCACCCGGCTGCGAGGCCTCGTTCAGTTGCCTGCGAGACTGCTTTTCAGCAAGAATTCCAGCAAGTCGTCCGAGGTCGGTTCGCCCCATGTATCCAGCGCGAGCCATCGGAAGAAGCTGGTCTGCGCAAGTTTGCTCGCCTTCTTCTTCGGCGACAGCGTCAGATCCTTCGAGCCTGCCACCGTCTCGTTGTAACGCTCGATCAGCTTGGTCTGGTCGTCGATCTCCAGTTCGCGGAAATACGCGCCGGCTTCCTCGACCTTCGCCGCCAGATATTTGTCGCGAATCTGTTCCTGCTTGCTCTGCGCGGATTCCTTCGCCGGTGCAGCCGCCTCCGTTCCCTGCCCGTCGGCCAGCGTATAGCCGTGCGTCAGCGCCTTGCGGAAGTATGCGGCCACGTTATCGACCGGCGCCGCATTCTTCTTCGTAGTCCGATTGAGCGTGTAGGCAATCGCAGCCTTGATGCGCTGCACGCCATATTGCGTGATCAGCCGGCGCGCTTCCGAACGCGGAATACCGAACTTGGCGACCTCCTCGACCAGCGCTTCGTTCTTGACGTCGCCGTCCTCCACCGTATCGGCACTCTGCTTGCGCGTCACCTTGAACTGGACGGCTTCCACGCTCCGGCCGGACTTGTGTTCGATCAGCTCAAGCGTGTGATCCGAAACTTCGTTCACCTCCTGAATGCACGGCACCAGGACCTTGCTCTTGAACAGCTTGTATTCCTTGTACGACTGCGACGCCTTGTCCTGGCCGAGAATGAGGTCACGAAATTTCGGCAGCGGGATCTTCGCGGTGATGCCGATTCCTTCGTAGCGCACCGTGTTTTCCCACAACGCGAGCGAGTGCGACCGCCGGAACTCGCGGGCGATCCGCATATCGATCAGTGCGTAGATCTCGGGGTTGAGCAATTCGCTGCGAATCTGGTCGGAGAAGCTGTACTTCAGCACCGATTGCTCGAGCTCCGCGCCGGCGAGGAGGCCTGACGCTTTCCAGACGGTCGATCGGTCCGCGGCCAGGTAGTCCCAGTTGACGACGGTACTGATCAGCGAGTTGACCGTGTCCTTCACGTATTTCGTGTTGTTGCTGTTCAACCCGCTCTCGTGCGAGAGCGACGCAATCGAGATCGAGAAGCTCGTCCGGCCCGGCTCGAACGCCTCTTGCCGAAGCGCATTCTTGATCAGCGAGCTGAACATCTTGCGCTGCTGCAGCCCGATCTTCCCGGACTTGGGCGCGATATGAATCGCCTGGACCGCCTTGCGCAGCAAGTCGGGAGGCTCGGGTGTCTGAAACAGCGAAACCTGTTTGTCTGAGCCTTTGCTTGCGGGCTTGCGCGGCATCGTAATGTCCGGATAAGGTCACCTTGTTGAGAGCGGACTTTATACCTTTTCGCGGCGACGGGCAACGCCCTTGTTCCTGCTTTACTTGCACTATCTCGCCTAACCTTCAGATACAAAAGGAAAATCTTCGATCAGACGATTTTTTCGGGGCCCCATATCCATCTACCTTTCGACCAAAATGCCTCCCACAAGCTGCTACCTTTCATGCCCGGTCACGGAAACCCGGCACGGGATTTGCCCTCGCCAAGGTAACCATCCATGGGAAACAGATGTGCAGAATCGAGATCGCTGGGCACATTCATGGTGCCTTGCAGCACAGTCTCGTTTTCCTCCCATAACTTGCTACCTTCATCGATTCCCACAGGAGGGTACCTTTCAACCGGCCTTGATTGCATGGATGCCACAGACAGCTCCCATAAACGGCAACCCTCCGATTTCCCCATAAAAGGTTACCTGTCCGTGCCGTCCATCCTGTCCATGGGAACCAACCACTGGAAAATTTGGAAAAAGGCAGTCAGGCGGCCCCGGATGCTACCCATAACCGGCTACCTTTGAAGCGCCCCATAACCGGCTACCCAAGAAAAATCTCTGTGCCTTCAGGCATCTACGGATCAAAAAAAAGCCCCATAAAAGGCTACCTGCATACGTTCCCATAGACGACTACCCAACGTGTTCCGTGGCCGATTTCCCATAACCGGGTACGCTTGCCCCATATCCACAACCCTGACTCCCCACAACCCGGTACCCCAAACCCCAAATCCACAGACCTGAAACCCCAGACCCTTACACCTGTGCTCCCATAAATGGGTACCGAACACCTGTCAAACCCTTGTGGGATAAGGCTGTGAGCCGTCTAAAAGTAGTTAAAGAAGTAAACGTCGTTAACAAAAGATGTAAACACACGTGCGCGTCCACAGAAAGACGAACCCCATAAACCGCTACCATTGAGTAGCCGTCTATGGTGTTGCAGGCACCTCAAAGCTTCGATTCAGGCTTGGGAAACAATGCCCCAGCTCCTCGTTTCGCGAAGGTCTCAGGCCCAACAAGGCTGCCAGAAGAGGTGAGTACATACTCACATCGACTGAAACGTAGAAACTTATGGGAGAAAAACGGGAGGAAACTGCCCGTTTCCAGGTACAGGTTCCCGTTTATGGGATCGAAAAACCGTCCCCGTAGCCTCGCGAATGCACGTTATCGACCGGCAAAGTCCATCGGCCCGCCGGAAACATAGATCTCTTCGGTTTCGTTCACAGCAGTTTGAAATCATCCGCTACGGCTGGCGAAGGAATTTTTACACTCAGGCCTCCTCGTCTACGAAGAAAGTTCTCCGATCGTCGGCTCGCGTCTCCGCTCAAACCCAGCCTGTCGGCTGTGCACAGAGGAAATCGCCGCAACTCGCTTCGCCGCGCTCGGGGCGTCCAACTTTCTACCTTTGGCTCCATCAACCGAAAATCAATGCTGTGCCTCCCATCCACAACGAGAGGCCCTGGAACGGCTTTCCTGAGATCGAGTAGGGGGCGGCATCATTTGCACGCGTCGCCGGGTCCTGGGTCGATCCAGCATGCGTCGCGGGCCAACGTGAAGATGGAGGGATCACGAAGCTCACCCCAGTCGAATTCGAGCGATGATCCCGAACATTCTCACCTTCCGACACTTTCGAATCTCGTGAAAGCTCGCCGGCCTGACTAGGCCACAGGTATCGGCATGCTGTGCGGGCGGCAATGCTCGCCACGATGCATTGAGGCCAAGGTCGCGGAATGAAAATCCTGTGTTTCGGACATGCGGTCCGATGCATTCCTGCGCTGAATCGGCCGGATCTCACCTGGTCGCGACATCATTTCTGCGGATCACGTTCGCCCGACGACCGTGGTGACATCCGCGCGATGCCGTCAGCGCAATCGTGAAGCGGTCCGTGCCGATGTCTTCACCGTAGGCAATGTCGACGCCTTTCGTCATACGGACCACATGGCGACCATATTTGCCGACTAAGGCAGCCCTTGGGGTCACAGTTCAGCGATTGGTTGCTGTATCGAACTGCAAACGCTGTGTGCGATGCAATCGTGCTTGCCTTGATCTCCGTAACACCGAATCGTGGTCGTTTATGGGAGGGACTGTCGCTTGAACCACGTCGACCGGCAACGTGACACACAGTTCGACTGCTGTGACTGCGGTGATCGTGATTGGCCGAATGACGATCGCGTCCAGGGTGAGCGCGCCGGCATCCCCACCTATGAAACAGTCATGGGTATTTCGCATCGCGCCTCCATACATCACTCGTCCGCGTCTTCAGGGCGCAGGTACGTCGCCGGTTTCCGCTTGCCGCAATGGCGCGATCCACAATTCCCGTCCTGTCAGTGACCGTCCCGGTCGAGTGCCGTCCACGTTTTCTCCCATACGTGTATCCCCGAACCCCGTTGCACGTTGACGCCATATTTTTCACGACGCGGTTATGATGCACAGGTCCCGGATGCGGCATGACAACCGACCGGGGCAGGGGCGGTATCTCGATGGTCTTCCAATCCGTGATAAACCAGAAAAGAGAGTTCAGCGATGCGAATCCAGATCAGAAAACTCACGTTGGCTGCTACCGCAGCCGCGTTCCTGTTCGGCTCGGCAGTTCCCGCGTTTGCGCAGACCGACGCCAGCGCGTCCGCTGCCCAGGACGCCAAGGCAGCGAAGAGCCAGGCACGCAAGGCGGCCAGGGCCCAGCGCAAGGCAGAGCACAAGGCCGCGCGTGCGAAGAACAACGCCGAGCTGAAGAAACTCGAAGATGCCGGTTACAAGCCGGCGGCCAATGATCCGAACTATCCGCAGAACCTGCAGAACGCGGAGAAAAAAGCCGGCATCGGCGCAAGCCAGTAAGCGTCGTCCGGCGGCAAGCCACGGATCAATCCGCGGCTTGCCGCATGCGTCGCCGTTCCACGGCGCACATCAAACGCAGCAATCCCGGTATCGACGAAGGCAATATCGCAATCCAGTCGCTTGCGTTATTTGATTCGCATTCCTGCATTTTGTGGCGCGTGCCACCCGCACACCGACGCGGTCAGCTCCGCCCGCCCGGCTCAGCCGCATTTCCGGTCACCCTCAGCCAGTCCTTGAACGCCCGTACGGCGTCGTCGTTCGCGCGTGCGGAGGCGACGTACGTGAAGTAACGCCAAGGCGGCAGCGCCGGTTCGCGGAACGGCTGCACGAGCCGACCTTCGGCGATGTCGTCCGCGACGAGCGCGATCGGCCCCATCGCGACGCCGAGCCCGTCGAGCGCACCCTGGAGCGTCAGGTAGAAATGCTCGAGCGTGAGCGAGTGGCGCGGCGCGAGATTCGGATGTCCGGCTGCCGCGAGCCATTCAGGCCACATGCCGGGATAAGTGGCCGCGTGCAGCAGCGTGAAGCCGGCGAGATCGGCGGCCGTATGCAATGGTCGCCCTTCAAGCAGCTTCGGTGCACACACGGGCAGCCGGACTTCCGACAGGAATTCCTCGGCAACGTAGCCGTCGATGGCTTGCGGGCCGCCGCGCACAATCAGGTCGACCTTGTCGCGCAGCTTGTCGATCGGCTCGTTCGACGTCGACAGCCGTACCTCGATGGCTGGATGGGCGACCTGAAACGACGACAGCTTCGGCACCAGCCAGCGCAACGAAAACGTCGCGGGTGCACTGACGCGCAGCACGCGCTGCTGCGCATGGCCGAAATGCTGCGCGGTGGCGAGCGCGATCCGGTCGAACGACGCACCGACCTCGGCGAGATACGCGCGGCCCGCGTCGGTCAGCTCGACTCGGCGGTTATGGCGTTCGAACAGCGGCCGTCCGAGCCACGCCTCAAGTTGCTGAACGTGCCGGCTGATCGCGCCGTGGGTCACGCACAGTTCGTCGGCGGCCAGCGTGAAGCTGCCGTGGCGCGCGGCAGCTTCGAACGCGCGCAGCGAATTCAATGGAGGGAGGCGTCGGGCCATTGCGTCATTTCACGTGAGATTTACTCACGCGATAGTTCAGGTTTAATCGTTTGATCGGGTGCTCAAGCTCCGCCAATATGGCACACAAACGGCCGGCTCGGCCGAACGATTGTCTGAATTTCTCACATGGAGTGCGGAGCATGCCGAACGTGGTGGTCGTGGGGGCCCAATGGGGCGACGAAGGTAAGGGACGCGTCGTGGACTGGCTGGCGGCACAGGCCCATCTCGTCGCGCGCTACAACGGCGGCCACAACGCAGGTCATACGCTGGTCGTCGGCGGCAAGACATACAAGCTGGCGCTCCTGCCGAGCGGCATCGTGCGCGGCAAGCGCGGCGTGATCGGCAACGGCGTGGCGCTCGATCCGGAAGCCTTGCTCGCGGAAATCGCGCGGATGGCCGAACTCGGGCTGTCGGTGACGCCGGACAACCTGTCGATCGCCGAGAACGCGACGCTGGTGCTGCCGATCCACCGTGCGATCGACCAGGCTCAGGAGCGTCTGCGCCGCGAGCCCATCGGCACCACGCTGCGCGGGATCGGGCCGGCCTACGAGGACAAGGTCGGGCGTCGCGGGTTGCGCGTCGGCGATCTCGCGGAACCGGGCCGGCTTGCCGCCAAACTGGATGTGCTCGTCGACCATCACAACGCGTGGTTCCGCGGCCTGGGGCTCGACGAGCATTCGCGCGATGCGATGCTGGCGACGCTCGCCGACCTCGCGCCGCGAATCCTGCCGTTCGTCCGCCCCGTCTGGGCCGATCTCAACGACGCGACCGACCGTGGCGAGTGCATCCTGTTCGAGGGGTCTCAAGCCGTGATGCTGGACATCGACTGGGGCACGTATCCGTTCGTGACGTCGTCCGGCACCGTTGCATCGGCGGCGGCGGCCGGCACGGGGCTCGGCGCGTCGAAGCTCGGCCACGTGCTGGGCGTCACCAAGGCGTATGCGACACGGGTCGGCGGCGGCCCGTTCCTCACCGAGCTGTCCGACGCGACCGGCGAAACGCTGCGCGCGCGCGGGCAGGAGTTCGGCGTGAATACCGGCCGGCCGCGCCGCTGCGGATGGCTCGATGCCGCGCAGTTGCGTCAGGCGGTCAGGATTTCGGGCATCGATTCGCTGGCGCTCACCAAGCTCGACGTGCTCGACGGTTTCGAGTCGATCGAGCTGTGCGTCGGCTACGAACTCGATGGCGTGCGGGTCGATCATCTGCCGGCAAGCCTCGATGCGCAGTCGCGCGCGAAACCCGTGTACGAGCGGTTCGACGGCTGGCGCGGCACTGTGAAAGGGGTACGCGAACGCGCGGCGCTGCCGCGCGCCGCGCAGGATTTCATCGCGCGCGTCGAAGCGGTCGCCGGCGCACCGGTATCGATGATCACGACCGGCGCGGAGCGCGACGACACGATCGTGTTGCGCAATCCGTTCGATGCGGCCACCACGGCCTGATCCGTCATACATGACGTGAATCGTGCGGCCCCACCATGGTCGCCGGGTAGTTTTTGCCGATGCGCTGCGGTTAGCTTGCCGGCGCGTCCGGACGTCATGCACACGAACCGGACGACGCGCGCAGGGCGGCCCGGCGACACGATTCGGCATCCGGATCATGCCGCGTACGGCGAACTGGACACGTCTGCACCGCTGCTGTACTGTTCCGCACAATTCGCGCCAGACCGGCCCGCGCCGGAACCGCCGGCACCATGGCCGCACGGTGGCGCGACGTGATCTCAATCCCGGGGACAGGTCGATGGACACGTTACAGATGATGCGCATTTTCGTCCGGGTTGCGGAGGAGGGCAGCTTCACGAGCGCGGCCCAGCGCCTGGACATCACGACAGCCTATGCATCGCGGTCGGTCGCGCAGCTCGAGACGCATCTGCGCACGCGCCTGCTCAACCGCAGCACGCGCCGCATCGCGCTGACCGATGCCGGACAGCGTTATCTCGACCGCTGCCAGCGCATCCTCGGCTATATCGAAGAAGCGGAAGCCGAGGCGGCCGATGCACAGGCGAAGCCGTCCGGACGGCTGCACGTTCATGCGACGACGAGCTTCGGCCAGGCCTACGTGGTGCCCGCGGTCGTGCGTTACCGGCAGCGTTATCCGTCGGTCGCGGTCGAGCTCACGCTGTCGCAGCACGTGCCCGACATCATCGACGAAGGCTACGACGTGTCGCTGCAGTTGAGTACGACGGAGCTTCCCGATTCGGGGCTCGTGTCGCAGCGGCTCGGCGAGGTGCACAGCGTGCTGTGCGCGTCGCCCGCGTATCTGAAGGAGCGCGGTACGCCGCGTACGGTGCGCGAGCTCGACGGCCACGCGTGCCTGCAGATCGTCACGCCCGTATTTCCGCGCGATCGCTGGCATCTCGACGGCCCCGACGGCCCCGAGACGTTCGACCTGCCGTTGCCGGATTTCCAGGTGAACATCGCCGATGCGCTCGGCGCCGCATTGCGCGCCGGCCTCGGCATCGGTTCGCTGCCGATGTCGTCGGCGCTACCCGCGCTGGCGAGCGGCGCGCTGGTACGCGTGCTGCCCGACTACCGCTTGCAGAAGCTGACCGTCTACACGCTGTACGCATCGCGCCAGTATCTCGATGCGAAAATCCGCACGTTCGTCGATTTTCTGCGTGAATGCGTACCCGAAATGCTGTCCGCCGACGAGGCCGCGCTGAACGCTTCCTGCACGTCCTGAAGTCGCGCCGTCGAGGTGTGAGGATGATGCTGTGCGTCAATCGAACCAATAATATGCAGTCCTGTATTTGAGCCGGGTATCGAATTAATCTGCACGACCGGCTCGACCAAGGATGCGCAGGCAACGGGTGCGCCTCATCGTTGGTTCGGTGCATGGGTGCCACGCACGTCACGTGCATGGCCTACGGCGCGACGCGGGATAGCGGCACCGCCTGGTCGCGCAGCTTCACGACATCGCGGCCCGGTGCATCGCCGAAGAGGCGTGCGTATTCGCGGCTGAACTGCGACGCACTCACATAGCCGACACTGCGGCACGCCTGCTGCGCATCCATTGCCGACAGGCACATCAGGCGGCGTGCCTCCTGCAGCCGCAGCATCTTCTGGCATTGCAACGGGCTCATCGACGTGACCGCGCGGAAGTGGTGATGGAACGTCGACGGGCTCATGCCCACCTGTCGCGCGAGCGATTCGACCGTCATCGGATCGAGGTAGTGGTCGCGGATCCAGGCTACTGCACGCGAGATGCGCTGCGTCGTCGAGTCGTCCTGGCCGACCTGCGCGACGCGCGCACCCGACGGGCCGCGCAGCAGCCGGATGAGGATTTCGTCGACGATCAGCGGCGCGAGCAGGTCGATGTCGTCGGGGTGTGCGATCAGTTGCATTAGCCGCACGACGGCGTCGACGATTTCGGGCGGCGCATCGTGCGTGTCGAGTGCGCCGCAGTCGACGGCCTTCGGCAGCCCGCGCGGAAACACGCGCGGTGTGAGCGTCGCGATGCGGGCCGCGTCGAGTTCCAGTTGTGCGCAAAGGAACGGCTCGGCCGGGCTTGCGCGCGTCACGCGGCCGGTGACGGGCAGGTCGGCAGTCGTAACCAGCATCCGCGATTCGTCGATCACGTAGGCGGCGTCGCCGACCCGTGTCGATTTCGCGCCTTGTCCGACGATGCTCAGGCACGCGCGGTGCACGCCATGGTTCCAGTGTGGCGGCGACGCGGACACGCGTGCGATGCGCAAGCCACGCACCGGGAGTTCGAACGTGCCGTCGTGCGGTGCATAGGCGGCGATCAGCGCAGCGAGCCGGGCCGTGGGCGACTGAGGGTCGTGGTCGGGTGCGGTGCGCTGTAGCGGCGTCGTTCGGGCGTCGATTTCCATATTGCGTGAGCGGATGACCGAGGGGGGCGGTGCAAGGTGCGCGACTGCGATTCCCCGTCGGTGTCCCGGCAGGTGGATGGCGCGGCGGTCACATCGTACGGCGAGTCGCGCGCACGTGATTGCCTAAATCTGTCGGAAACCAGCCCAATCATCCGGATCTGCACGGCCGGCGGCCGCATTGCTCATCGTTGCGCAGTGTGCAGCGCACAAATTCGGAAATTAAGGCAAAACAATCGCAGGATCAGGCAAGCCAATTTCCGCCGGTTTTCATACCATTGCACCTGCTGAAAGAAACGTGTTCCAGTGCGCTCGGGCGACGCAGGTATGAGCGTCGCCAGGCCGACGGATGCCGCCGGCGTTGCCGCTGGGAATCGCTGCAAGAGACTCAGGACTGCTATTCGAATATTCGTGCATCGGGCCAGCCGAGGCCGGCTTGCGTTCGTTGCATGCCGGTGCGCGTCCGGCGCGAGCGCACCGACCGATCCGGCGTGGCCGGCGTCGGTGCCGCCGCATTGGCCGGGCCGTCACATGTCGGTCGGGACGCGGCAGCGGGTGCGCGCGTCCAGGCGGCCGACCGCGCAAGGGAATCCGGACAAATGGACCAACTTCAATCGATTCGGGCATTCGTGACGGTGGCAAGGGAAGGCGGTTTTCGCCGGGCGGCGACGCGGCTGCGCGTGTCGACGGCGATGGCGAGCCGGCTGGTCGATGCGCTCGAGACGCGCCTTGGTGCACGCCTGCTTCAACGCAGCACTTGCCACCAGTCGCTGACGGAAATCGGCGAGTTGTATCTCACGCGCGTCGAACGGATTCTCGGGGCGATCGACGAGATCGACGGTCGTTTCGTCGCGATGGGCAGCAAGCCGGAAGGCGCGCTGCGCATTGCCGCGCCGGTCGCGTTCGGGCTCAGCCAGTTGAGCGCGTTGCTCGATCGTTTCGTGAGCCGGTTCCCGGACGTGCGGCCGACCGTGACGCTGACCGACGCCCATGTCGATCTGACATCCGAAGACATCGATGTCGCGTTCCTGACCGACGGCATGCCGGTGACAGGTGCGCACGCGTTGCACACGCTGGCCTCTTACGAATCCGTGCGCGTCGCGGCACCGGGTTATGTCGCCGCACACGGCGGCGCGGCTGCGTCGGGCGACTGGCCGGATCTTGCGGCCGTGCGGCTCGATCTGCCGGCCGCAGGTGGCGACGATGCGGCTGCGTTCCGGCCCGACGCGACGCCCGGCGGCAGTCAGGGCGTCGGCCATCTCGAGATGGCACGGCGGCTGGCCGTGGCCGGCATGGGCGCCGCGGTGCTGCCCGCGTATCTCGTCGACGCCGATCTGGCGGACGGCGCGCTGGTGCGCGTTGCACCGGTTCACTCGCTCGCGCCCGTCACGCTGAAGCTCGCGCATGCGCGTACCGCGCGTCTGCCGGCCGCTGCACGGGCATTCATCGAATTTGCCGGCACCGCGTTCCGGCCCGCGAGCTAGCGGCCCGGTTGGTTGCCGCGGCAACGCCTGCCCGCCAGTGCCGCGGGCTCATGACGCTTTTTCCGCGGAAGCAGTTCGACGAACGAACGCTCCGCAGGGCGCAACGAACGCCCGACATACGCAACCGCATCCGCGGCAAACAGGAAGCGACAGCATTCCGGCCGCGCGTGCAGGTTACGAGGAGATCTGGTGATTCCAATTGAAGGTCGTCTATTTGCGAGAGGTCGCTCCATGCGCGTCGAACGGGTTCCATACCGCTTAATCACTGCCGCAACGGCTGCCATTTTCCTGGCCGCGTGCGGGAAAAAAGAATCGGCACCGCCGCCGCAAACGCCGGAAGTCGGCGTCGTCACCGTTCAGCCGCAAGCCGTACCGGTCTTCACCGACCTGCCGGGCCGCACCAGCGCGTTCCTCGTCGCGCAGGTCCGCGCGCGGGTCGACGGCATCGTGCTGCGCCGTGAATTCACCGAAGGCACCGACGTCAAGGCCGGTCAGCGCCTCTACAAGATCGATCCGGCGCCTTACATCGCCGCGCTGAACAGTGCAAAGGCAACGCTCGCGAAGGCGCAGGCGAACCTCGTCACGCAGAACGCGCTGGTCGCACGCTACAAGGTGCTGGTGGCCGCGAACGCGGTCAGCAAGCAGGACTACGACAACGCGGTGGCCACGCAAGGCCAGGCCGCGGCGGACGTCGCGGCCGGCAAGGCGGCGGTCGATACCGCGCAGATCAACCTCGGCTATACGGATGTCGTTTCGCCGATCACCGGCCGCGTCGGCATCTCGCAGGTGACGCCGGGCGCGTACGTGCAGGCGAGCCAGGCGACGCTGATGTCGACGGTGCAGCAGCTCGACCCGG
>NZ_WIXR01000041.1:0-69943 GCF_019425585.1 Burkholderia sp. COPS
GGGCAGGGTGATTCACGAACGTCTCCTTGTCGATCCGGATGGGCGCGTTGGCGCCGCTCCGGCTCCCGTGCTGCTGGGTTTCGGCCCATTCTACGCTGTAACGCCTGCTGCGCCTGCCGTCGCGGGCTGCGATAATCGCGTTCGAACGCAACCGGGCCGCGTCGCGGCCGCGCACGAGAGGACATCCGCATGGGCAACCGCTTGAGCAAGATCGCCACGCGTACCGGCGACGACGGCACCACCGGCCTCGGCGATGGCCGGCGTATCGGCAAGGACGATACGCGGATCGCCGCGATCGGCGACGTCGACGAGCTGAACTCGAACCTCGGCGTGCTGCTCGCCGAAACGCTGCCGGACGATATCCGCACGGCGCTCGTGACGATCCAGCATGACCTGTTCGATCTCGGCGGCGAATTGTGCATTCCCGGCCATACGGTGCTCGACGACACGCATCTCGCGCGGCTCGATCGCTGGCTCGCCGACTACAACGCGACGCTGCCGCCGCTGCAGGAATTCATCCTGCCGGCCGGCTCGCGCGCGGCGTCGCTCGCGCACGTGTGCCGAACCGTATGCCGTCGCGCGGAGCGTTCGATCGTCGCGCTCGGGCGTACCGAAACGCTCAACGATGCGCCGCGGCGCTACGTGAACCGGCTGTCGGACCTGCTGTTCGTGCTGGCGCGCGTACTGAACCGTACCGACGGCGGATCGGACGTGCTGTGGGAACGTGGCCGGGTCCGCTGACCGCTGGCGATTCGCCCCCTTACCCTTGCCGCGCTGCGACAATTTGCCCGAGGGGCATCGAATTTTTAAAAAGGTATTGTGTGTGCATGTTTAACGGAGAACGAACATGACCCACATCACCGCTGACCAGATGGCTCGCGTGAAGGCCACTGCCCCTGTCCTCGCCGTGCACGGCGCGACGATCACGAAGCACTTCTACCAGCGCATGTTCGCGCGCCATCCGGAACTGAAGAACCTGTTCAACCAGACGCACCAGAAGACGGGCAGCCAGCCGGAAACGCTCGCGAAGGCCGTCTACGCGTATGCGGCGAACATCGACAATCTCGGTGCGCTGGGCGGGGCGGTGTCGCACATCGCGCACAAGCACGCGAGCCTGAACATCCGCCCCGAGCATTACCCGATCGTCGGCGAGAACCTGCTCGCATCGATCGTAGAGGTGCTGGGCGACGCGGTCGATGCCGACACGCTCGAGGCGTGGCGCGTGGCTTACGGCCAAATCGCGCAGATCCTGATCGGCGCCGAGGCCGACCTGTACGCGGGGGCCGCCTGGAGCGGGTTCCGCCCGTTCAAGGTCGAGCGCAAGGTGCGCGAAAGCGACGAGATCACGTCGTTCTACCTGACGCCCGCCGACGGCGGCGCGGCGCCGACGTTCGAGCCCGGCCAGTACGTCACGGTGAAGCGTTTCGTCGGCGATCTCGGCGTCGACCAGCCGCGCCAGTACAGCCTGTCCGACGCGCCGCACGGCAAGTGGCTGCGCATCTCGGTGAAGCGCGAAGCCGGCAGGCCGGAAGTCGTTCCGGCCGGCAAGGTGTCGACGCTGATGCACGACGGCGTGGAAGAGGGCGCGATCGTCGAGGTCACCGCGCCGATGGGCGAATTCTCGCTGAAGCGTGGCGTCGAGACGCCGGTGGTGCTGATTTCCGGCGGCGTCGGCCTGACGCCGATGGTGTCGATGGCGTCGACGCTGGTCGACGAAGGCAGCAAGCGTGACGTGCGGTTCGTCCATGCATGCCGCTCGGGCGCGGTGCACGCGTTCCGCGACTGGCTGAACGACACGGTGCGCGAGCATGCGAACGTCAAGCGCACGGTGCTGTACGAGCTGGTCGGCCCGAACGATCGCGTCGGCGTCGACCACGACCTGGAAGGGCGCCTCACGCCGGAGCGCGTGCGGCACTACGCGCTGGTGCCGGACGCCGACTACTACGTCTGCGGCCCGATCGCGTTCATGAAGGCACAACGCGATGCGCTGGTCGCGCTCGGCGTCGCGCCGGAACGCATCAATACCGAGATCTTCGGTTCGGGCGCGCTCGAGTGATGCTTGCGCGCAAGACCTGCGGTGCATGAAAAAGCCCGGTGCGGGCCGGGCTTTGATTTTGTAGCGGGATGAGCGTCATGCTCGCAGCATCAGCGTCGCGTGATAGCGCCATATTTTGGCATCGGCGCTGATGAGCGGCATGCCTTCATGGAGTGCCTGAGCGACCATCACGCGGTCGAACGGATCGGCGTGATCCGGAAAATCTGGCAGTGCGGCGACGCCTTCGACGTGATCGCTGCTGATTGGCAACTCCGCAAAACCTGCGAGTCGGAATGCCGAACGTGCATCGCGCGGATGGACTGGCAGATTGCCTTTGCGGTATTTGATCGCAATCTCCCAGATGGACGCGGCGCTGACGTACAGCGTGTTTTCGGGATGTTCGATCAACGCGACCGCAGTCGCGGAAAGTTGAGGTGCGCCTTCGGCTGCCCATAGCGCGATGTGCGTGTCGAGCAGCAGCTTCACGGGGCGAGTCGCTGTTCCGAGCTGGCATCGAAGTCGGCGGCGATCGATTCATCGCCGGCATTGAATGCCTCGACGGTTGTCGGGATGTTCAACCCGGCAAGCAACTGACGGGCTGCGCCGATCCGCTTCGGTGGGGCATAAGGAACAATCCGGGCGACCGGATGACCGTTGCGGGCGATGACGACTTCCGATTCGCGCCCCAATTCAAGCGCTTCGACGAGGCTTGAGAGCCGCGACTTGGCATCGTGCATGTTGACGGTCGGCATGGGCGCCCCCTTGGTTAGCTAGATAACGTTAGCTAGTCTAGCAGGGCGACGCGCCGACCGCCAGCTAACCGCATGGCCAACCCGCCACGGGGCGGTGCCATGCGACCGGCCGGTTTGCGTCCGTCAGTTCCCGCTGCCGCGCGTGACGCGGCGTGCCTTCACCGATTCCGCGAGGCCTTCGAGCACCTTCACGCTGTCGTCCCATGCGATGCACGCGTCGGTGATGCTCTGGCCGTAGGTCAGTTCGCAGCCTTCCTTCAGGTCCTGGCGCCCCTCGACGAGATGCGACTCGATCATCACGCCGACGATGCGGGCGTCACCGGCCGCGATCTGGCGGCCGATGTCGGCACAGACGGGGATCTGGTTCTCGTGTTTCTTCGAGCTGTTCGCGTGGCTCGCGTCGATCATCAGGCGTGCGGCGAGGCCGGCCTTGCCGATGTCCGCGCACGCGGCGTTCACGCTTTCCGCGTCGTAGTTCGGCGTCTTGCCGCCGCGCAGGATCACGTGGCAATCCTCGTTGCCGGCCGTCGACACGATCGCCGAATGGCCGCCCTTCGTCACCGACAGGAAATGGTGCGGCTGCGATGCGGCCTTGATCGCGTCGACCGCGATCTTCACGTTGCCGTCGGTGCCGTTCTTGAAGCCGACCGGGCACGACAGCCCCGACGCGAGCTCGCGGTGCACTTGCGATTCGGTCGTGCGCGCGCCGATCGCGCCCCACGAGATCAGGTCGGCGATGTACTGCGGGCTGATCATGTCGAGGTATTCGGTCGCGGCCGGCAGGCCCATCTCGTTGATCTGGAGCAGCAGCTCGCGCGCGGTGCGCAGCCCTTCGTTGATCTTGAAGCTGTTGTCGAGGTGCGGATCGTTGATGAGCCCCTTCCAGCCGACCGTCGTGCGCGGCTTCTCGAAGTACACGCGCATTACGATTTCCAGCTCGCCCTTGAAGCGCTCGCGCTCCTTCACGAGCCGCCCCGCGTACTCGATCGCCGCCTTCGTGTCATGGATCGAGCACGGCCCGATCACCACGATCAGCCGGTCGTCCATCCCGTGCAGGATGCGGTGCATCGACTGGCGCGAGTTGTAGATCAGCTCGGACGCGGCTTCGGAGCACGCGAATTCGCGGATCAGGTGGGCGGGCGGCGTCAGTTCCTTGAGTTCGCGAATGCGGACGTCGTCGGTGTTGTGCGGGGGCATGCTGTTTCTCCTTGGTTCCGGGCGCCGTTCGATCAGTGGGCGTGCGGCAGATTCATCAATTCAAGCGATTCAGTGATTCGGTCGGGGCCGCGGAACCGCTGCGGCGGCGACCGGGAAGCGAAGGGCGAAAAAAAACCGCCGGGTTCGCCGGCGGTTTTTTCGGGAATTTCGGTTGCGCTTTACGCGCCATCAACCCTCTCGATCCGCCAGCGGTCTGAGATGCCAAAAAAAGTAAAAGTAAAACTTGGCGGACATGACGGAGATTCGGTTCGTCAAAAAAGTTGATTCGGAATTTATACCCCGTCGCCGGGCGGCTGGCAACCGGGGAGCGTCGAAAATGCGGACATTCCGCGCGTTTTCTTCAAAATGCGCGGAATGTCTGCGCCGCGATGCGGTTATGCCGTACCGCCGACCGTCATCTTGTCGATCCGCAGGGTCGGCTGGCCGACGCCGACC
Source organism: Burkholderia sp. COPS (assembly GCF_019425585.1). Lineage (NCBI taxonomy): Bacteria > Pseudomonadati > Pseudomonadota > Betaproteobacteria > Burkholderiales > Burkholderiaceae > Burkholderia > Burkholderia sp. COPS. The sequence continues at coordinate 4,441 of NZ_WIXR01000041.1, forward strand.
GGCACGCTCTGGCCTTCCTTGCCGCACACGCCGACACCCGTGTCGAGCGACATGTCGTTGCCGATCATGCTCACGTACTTCAGCGATTCGGGGCCGCTGCCGATCAGCGTCGCGCCCTTCACCGGGTAGGTGATCTTGCCGTTCTCGATCATGTATGCCTCGGACGCCGAGAACACGAACTTGCCGTTCGTGATGTCGACCTGGCCGCCGCCGAAGTTCACCGCGTACAGGCCGTTCTTCACCGACGCGATGATTTCCTGCGGATCCTTGTCGCCGTTCAGCATGTACGTGTTGGTCATGCGCGGCATCGGCAGCGCCGCGTACGATTCGCGCCGCGCGTTGCCCGTGACCGGCATCTTCATCAGGCGCGCGTTCAGCGTGTCCTGGATGTAGCCCTTCAGGATGCCGTCCTCGATCAGCGTCGTGCACTGCGTCGGGTTGCCTTCGTCGTCGATGTTCAACGAGCCGCGGCGGTTCGGCAGCGTGCCGTCGTCGACCACCGTCACGCCCTTCGCGGCGACCTGCTCGCCGATCCGGCCGGCGAACGCGGACGAACCCTTGCGGTTGAAGTCGCCCTCGAGGCCGTGGCCGATCGCTTCGTGCAGCAGCACGCCCGGCCAGCCCGGCCCGAGCACGACCGTCATCGCGCCGGCCGGCGCGGGGCGTGCGTCGAGGTTCACGAGCGCCGCATGCACGGCGTCGTCGACGTAGCGGGACAGGACTTCGTCGGTGAAGTAGCCGTAGTCGAAGCGGCCGCCGCCGCCGCCGGAGCCGATCTCGCGACGGCCGTTCTGCTCGGCGATCACCGTGACCGACACGCGCACGAGCGGGCGGATGTCGGCGGCGAGCGCGCCGTCGCTGCGTGCGACCAGCACGACGTCGTATTCGCCGGCGAGGCCGGCCATCACCTGCGTGACGCGCGGGTCGCGGCCGCGCGCCATCTGCTCGATGCGCTCGAGCAGCTTGACCTTGGCCGTCGCGTCGAGCGACGCGAGCGGATCGGACGGCAGGTACAGGTCGCGGCCCGAGATGCCCTTCAGCGACGTGGCCGCCTTGATCTTCTGGCGGCCGCCGCCGGCCGCCGCGATCGCCTTGGTGGCCGCGGCCGCCTGCGCGATCGCTTCCGGGGACAGGTCGTCCGAGTACGCGAACGCGGTGCGGTCACCCGCGACCGCGCGCACGCCGACGCCCTGGTCGATGCTGAAGCTGCCCGATTTGACGATGCCTTCCTCGAGGCTCCACGCTTCGCTGCGGGTCGCCTGGAAGTACAGGTCCGCATAGTCGACGCGATGCGTGAAGATGTCGGCGATCGTGCGCGTGAGCAGGCTTTCGTCGAGGCCGTACGGCGTGAGCAGGATGTCCTTCGCCAGCGCGAGGTTGCGGATGCCGGGTTCGATGATGTTCATGCGGATATCGGGGTTTCTCAAAAAGTTGTCGGGTGCTTCTGGGCAGATGGGTTGGCCGCGCGGTGTTTCAAGCGGTGCGGCCGATTCAGGTCAGCACGCGGTGCCGCCACGCGGGCAGGCTCTGGCGCACGTCGGCAATGCGCTGCGGATCGAGCGCGCCGAGCACGACGCTTGCGCCCACGTCGCGAACCGCGACGATTTCGCCCCACGGGTCGATCAGCATGCTGTGGCCCCAGGTGCGCCGGCCGTTCTCGTGCTTGCCGCCCTGCGCGGCCGCGAGCACGTAGCACTGGTTCTCGACGGCCCGCGCGCGCAGCAGCGTTTCCCAGTGCGCGCGGCCGGTCGTATACGTAAATGCCGACGGTACGACGATCAGCGCGCAGTCGCCCATCCTGCGATACAGCTCCGGAAAGCGGAGATCGTAACAGACGGACAGGCCGACCCGCCCGAACGGCGCGTCGAACGTGACGACCGTATCGCCCGCGCGGATCGTGCGCGCCTCGTCGAACGACTCGCCGCCTTTCTCGAAGTTGAACAGGTGGATCTTGTCGTAGCGCGCGGCTTCGTTGCCGGATGGATCGAACACGAGCGTCGTGTTGAGCACGCGATCGGGCTCCGGGGCCTTCAGCGGCAGCGTGCCGCCGATCACCCAGATGCCGTGGCGACGCGCGGCGTCCGCGAGGAAATGCTGGATCGGGCCGTCCCGGTAAGGTTCGGCGAGCGCGAGCTTGTCGGTGTCGCGGTGACCCATGAAGCAGAAGTACTCGGGCAGTAGCACGAGCTGCGCGCCTTCGCCGGCGGCTTCCGCGATCAGGCGGCGCGCCTCGGCGAGATTGCGCGCGACGTCCGGCGTGCTCACCATCTGCAGCGCGGCGACCTGGAAGGGCGTGGCGGAACGGGTGTGGTCGGTCATCGCTGGATCGGTTGCGTCATAAATGGGGTGCGGCCCGGCACCATGCGCGGCCCGACGCGCGGCTCAATGGCTCGCCGCATCGGCCGGACCGTGATTCATCTTACCCTGATCGCCCCGCACCCGCTCGATGTGCGGGTGCGCCCACGAGCCGGTGATCGTGTAGTCGAGCGCGAACGCGCGCGACAGCGTCTCCGACAGCGCGTAGTTCGCGGCCAGCACGCCGACGCCGAGCAGCGGGTTGATGATGGCCGCCCCGATCGCGGCCGCGCCCGCGCTGATTTTCGGCGCGACGTGCGCGTGCAGGTCCTGCGTCTCGGTGCCGAGATCCACCGCGCCGCGCACGGTGACGTTCGCGGGCCCGGTCATCATCGAGAAGTCGTCGGTGCGGGCGATCCCGTTCGAGATCCGGCCGGTGCCCGTGATTTTGTCGAACGGCAGCCCCTTGCCGATCACGTCGCGGAAATTCAGCGTCAGGAAACGCGCGAGGCTCTGCAGGCTCAGCACGCCGAGGAGCTTCGCCGCGCCCGGATCGACCTTCAGGATCTGGCCGTGTTCGAGGTCGAGCGCGATCTGGCCGCCGAGCGACGGCAAGTCGACCGCGGTCGGGCCGCCGCGCCAGCCGACCTTGCCGGTGACCGTGCCGTGACCGTTCGCGAGCGTGCGCGGCAGGCCGACGCGGTCGAGCAGCGCGCCCGCGTTGTCGATGTCGAGCTTGAAGTCGAACACGGTGCGGCGCGGTGCGTCGTTTTCATCGGCACCGCGGGCAAGTGCGCGGCGCGAGGTGCGCCAGTTGCCGGTCGCCGTCAGCTTCGCGGCCGGGTTCGACAGCTCCAGCTTGTCGAGCTGCCAGACCGGCGTGCCGGCTTCGTCGATGTTGCGCGCGTTGACGACGAGTCGGCCGATGTCGTGGTTGCGCGCGACGACCTGGTCGACGATCAGGTCGATCGACGGCATCGGGCGGTCGGTCGGCGTCGGCAGGTTCATCGCGCGGCCGACGAGATCGTGCTGCGCGCTGTCGGGCACCACGAGCTTCGCGAGCCGCGCGTTCAGCACGCCCGCGCCGTTGTGGCCGCCGCCCGGCGCCCATGACAGGTAGCCCGACACCTGGTTCGACGCGATGTTCGCCTGCCAGAGCTCGTCGACGTGCGACGCGCCGACGATCACGTTTTCCCAGTTGCGCTTGAGCAGCTTCAGCGTGCCGAAATGGAGCGCGAAACGCTTCGGCGCGAAGCTCGCGAAATCGACGCGCGACGCGGCTTGCGCCTCCTGCGTGCGCGGCGTGTCGGGCTTCAGCGTATGGGCCAGCGCGAGCCACGCATCGGCGTCCAGTTCGTTGACGTCGACGGCCGCGCTCACGCCGTCCTGCGGCATGTCGGGCATCCGGTGGATGCCCATCGCGCCGCGCACCGCGCGCAGCGGCTGGCCGCGCGTCGCGTCGAGCAGGTAGGTTGCGGACACGGGGCCGAGCGTCAGGTCGGCGTGCTCGAGGCGCTTGCCGTCCGCCTGCGGCGCCGGCTGCAGCGTGAAGCTGAACGGCATCGGCGTGCCGGCCGGTTTTGCGAACGGCGCGGGGAAATTCAGTGCCACGCCGGTCAGGTCGGAATGCGCGCTGATGTCGGGCAGGCGGCCCGGCGCGCCGCGCACGGCGACCTTGTACGGCGCGTCGCCGACCACGTGCTCGAGCAGCGCGGCTGCCGGGCCATGCAGGTTCAGGCCGCGCGCGGCGTCGAGCGCGAGCCGGCCGTCGACGTCCACCGTATACGGGCCGTGCGACTGGAAGTTGCCGCTCGCGCGCACCGGGCCGCCGAGGAAGCGCCCCGACAGGTCGTGCAGCGATGCGCCGGCCTCGGTGAACCGGACACTGCCGCGCAGCGCGGACAGCGGCGGCACGCCGCTCGTCGTCAGTGTGTTGCCGCCGAATGCGAGCGCGCCTTCGACGTGCGTGTGCGGATGCGGGACGTGCTGCGGAATCGTGATCTTGAGCGCGAGCGACGCGCGCCCCTGCGCATCGATCCGCTGGCCGATATGCCCGCTCATCGTGCCGAGCGAGCTGTTGTCCGCGTAGTCGATCAGGTCGGCGAGCGGGCCCTGCGCATGACCGTCGATGATCAGCGGCGAGTGCGACGGATTGCCGAGATCGTCGATGCGGCCCGCGACCTTCGTCAGCGCGACGCGCTTGTAGTGCGCACGATCGATGTCGAAGCGCAGCTTGTTCTGCGCGAGCTCGAACACGCCGTCGATCCCGTCGAGCGCCGGCCAGACGCTCGGCGTGCCGTTCGCGAGCTTGCGCGGCGGGTACGGCGTCGGTTCGAAGCGGCCGCCGGTGAACGGCGCGACGATGTGGAACACGCCGGCGTCCGGCTCGTGTTCGAACGGGAATTTCTCGAGCGGGCCGCGGGCGACGATCGACGCACCCTTGGTCACCTGGCCGGCCTGCAGCGCGTGGCCGAGATAGTCGCGCAGGTGTTCGGACATCCCGGTCGGCAGGTAGCGCGGAATGCGTGCCACCGACGCACGCGCGAAATCGGCACGCAGGTCGAGCGAGCCGCGGCCGTGGCCGGGGTTCGTGTACGAGCCGGATACCGCGATTTCGGCATCGGGGTTCGAGACGAGCAGGTCGGGCAGGGTCACTTCGACGCGCGCATGCTTTTCACCGGCCGCGGGCGTGATCGCCCACTTTGCGTTGCCGCGCAACCGGTCGAACGTCAGGCGCGGCTCGTCGAATTCGCCGGGTACCGTGACCGCCGCGTTGACCGTATCGAAATGCGCGCTGCCGCCCGTTTCGTTCGCATCGACGCGGCCCCACAGGTTCTCGACGCCCGGCCAGCCGGCCCGCGGGTGGCCACGCGGCGACAGCCCGGGCGGCGGCTCCTGCGCGGCGAAGCTGATGCCTTGCAGATCGCCGAGGAAACGATAGCGGACGATCGGCGCGGCGCCCATGCGCCGCTCCTCGTCGGCGAGGTCGGCCCGCGCAGGCTTCGCGCGTTCGACCTCGATGTGATAGTTCGACACCATCCCGCGCGGGTCGATCTTGATCAGCTCGTTGCGCAGGCGCGCCGGCAGCGGCAGTCCGCGAATGAACTCGCTGAGAATGCCGAGATCGACGCGGTCGCCGACGACGCTCAACAACTGCCCCTGGCTGGCGGTCGGCACACGGTAGCGGGCCGTCAGCGTCGACAGCGCGAGCGAGCGGGCGAGCGGCGTGCCGTCCGGCAGCGGCGGCTGGCCGAGTTCCGCGTTGAAGCGCGTCAGGTGCAGCGTGTAGTCGTGGCCGGCATCGAGCTGCATGTCCCAGCCGAAGCCGACCGTCGGCACGTCGAGCCGCGGCTGCGTCGGGCGCACGCGCAGCGCGACGTCCGCGCCCTGCAGGTCGCCGCCCGCCGAATGCAGGTGGCCGTCGCTGAAGGTGGCCCAGATCGCGTTGTCGATCCGGCCCGCGTGGATCGTGAGCGGCATGTCGAGGTAACGCCCGAGCGTCTGCAGGTCGACCGGGCCCGTCGACAGGTACGCGTCGCCCGACCAGTTCGACGGCTTGCCGACCGGGGCGAGCGGCTTGTGCCTGAAGCGCGCGCGGAAATCGAGCGGGCCGAGCAGCAGCGTGCCGTTCGCGGGCGCCTGCAGCGCGGCCTTGTGCACGCGGCCGTCGTTGAGCACCGCGAGCCGGATGCCCGACAGCACGAGCTCCGGCGCGTCGTGCTGCGCGTCGCGCCAGCGCAGCGTGCCGCCGCGCAGCACGATCGCTTCCTGCTTCAGCAGCCACGTGCCGAACGTGTCGTTGCCGCCGTGGGTGGTTGCCACGCCGACGCCCGCGACGCTCAGCGAGCCGTCGGCCGCCCGCGCGACGACGAGGTCGGGCTGGTCGACGATCAGGCTCGACAGCGCGGGCGACAGCCGCAGCAGCGACATCCACGACAGCGCGGCCGTTGCATGCGGCACCGCCAGCGCGACCTTGCCGTCGTGGCCGCGGATCGTCAGGTTCGTGAGTTCGACGCCCGGCTGCATGCCGGACCAGTTCGGGGAAAGCTTGCCGATCGAAAGCTGCGCGTGGAGCTTGTCGGACACCGCGCGCTCGATGCGCGGGCGGAATTCGTCGATGCGGGGCAGCAGCACGTAGCGCAGCCCGAGGAACGCGCCGGACGCGACGAAGTAGGTGCCGAGCCCGACTGCCAGCGTCACCCGGAACACGCGGCGCAGGACCGGATGATCGTGCTTCGGAGGTCCCGCTTCGGGCGCAGCTACGGCGGATTCCTGACGGTCGGACATGCGGCGGACGGGCGGCGATATGGTAGTTTTGCAGACTGACGTTGAAATGTATCACACGGGTTCGTGCCGGCGGCCGTTGCGGCAGCGCGGCACGGGCTTTCCGGCGCGCGGTTTCGCGGCGGGCGCACACGCCCCGCGATGCCGCGCCGAATCCATGGGGCCGGCCGGTAGCGGGGCGCGCACGCGCCGGCCCGCTGCCGGCCGGCCTTTCCGCCAGGCCCGCTTCTCGATGACCGACGCTTCCGCCCTGATCAGCACGTCCTATTCCCGATACCTTGCTCGCGCGGCTGCCGCGCGGCCCGCGCTGGCCGAACAGGTCGCCGCGTGGGCCGCCGCGCCGCTCGGCCGCGCGCAGCTCGACGCGCGCCTCACCGAGCTGCTGGCGACGCCGGCCGGCACGGCCGCGCCGACCGAGGAGCAACTGAAGCGCGCGCTGCGGCAGTTGCGTGCCGAGGCGTTCGGCGCGGTCGCGGAACGCGACCTGCGCGGGCTGGCGGACGTTGCCGAGGTCACGGGCGCGATGACCGATCTCGCCGAAGTGGCCGTGCAGCGTTCGCTCGCGCTGCTGTCGGTTGAACTCGAGGCGCTGTACGGCGAGCCGCGCGGCGCCGACGGCCAGCGCGTCGTGCTCGGCGTGGTCGGGATGGGCAAGCTCGGCGGCCGCGAGCTGAACGTGTCGTCGGACATCGACCTGATCTTCGTCTACGAGGACGACGGCGAGACGACCGGCGGCGCGCGTTCGCCGCTGTCCACGCAGGAATACTTCACGCGGCTCGGCCGGCGCCTGATCGGCGTGCTGTCCGAGGTCACGGCCGACGGCTACGTGTTTCGCGTCGACATGCGGCTGCGTCCGAACGGCGATTCGGGGCCGCTCGTCTGCAGCCTCGGCATGCTCGAGGAATATTTCTACGTGCAGGGGCGCGAGTGGGAGCGCTACGCGTGGATCAAGGGGCGGCTCGTGTCGGAAGGCGACAGCGACGCGGCGCGACGGCTGGAGTCGCAGCTCGAGTCGATCGTCAAGCCGTTCGTGTATCGCCGCTATCTCGATTTCGGCGTGATCGGCGCGATCCGCTCGCTGCACCAGCAGATCCGGCAGGAAGCCGCGCGCCGCGCGTCGATGCGGCCCGACAAGTCCGACGACATCAAGCTCGGGCGCGGCGGGATCCGCGAGATCGAGTTCAGCGCGCAGGTATTCCAGCTGATCCGGGGCGGCCAGGATGCGGAATTCCGCGTGCGGCCGACGCTCGCGGTGCTGCGCCATGCGCAGGCGCGCGGGCTGATCGGCGAGGACGTGCGCGCGCGCCTCGCCGATGCTTACAACTTCCTGCGCACGCTCGAGCACCGGCTGCAGTACCGCAACGACGCGCAGACGCACGCAATGCCGGTCGAGCCGGATGAACGCGCGGCGCTGGCCGCGTCGCTCGGCTTTGCCGACTATGCGGCGCTGATGACGGTGCTGGATGAGCACCGGAACTTCGTCGAGGCGCAGTTCGACCAGATCTTCGCGGACAAGGTGAAGGGCGGCGGCCCTTGCGCGGCGGGTGACGACACGGCCGCCGCATGGATCTGGAGCGGCGCGCTGGGCGACGACGGCGAGGACGATGCGCTGGTCGCGCGCCTCGACGGCCTCGGTTTCGCCGATCCGGCCGCCGTGCTCGCGCGGCTGCGAGCGATCTGGCAATCGACGCGCTATGCGGGCCTGCCGGAAAAGAGCCGGCAGCGCTTCGACCGCGTCGCGCAGCGGGCGCTCGACGCCGCGCCGACGATCGACGCCGCACGCCGCGACGACACGATCGTGCGCCTGTTCGACCTGCTCGAGACGGTCAGCCGGCGCGGCGTCTATCTCGCGCTGCTGACCGAGTATCCGGCCGCGCTCGACCGCGTGCTGTCGGTGCTCGGCGCGACGCGCTGGGGCGGCGGTTATCTGATCCGCCACCCGCAGTTGCTCGACGAACTGCTCGACGACGAGGCGATCGCGAGCCCGTTCGACTGGCCTGCGTTCAAGGACGCGCTGCGCGCGCGCCTCGCGGCGGCCGACGGCCCCGAGCAGCAGATGGACCTGCTGCGGCACGCGCAGCACGCGGAGGTGTTCCGGATCCTGCTGATCGACCTGGCCGGGCAGCTGTCGGTCGAGCACGTGAGCGACCGGCTGTCCGAGCTGGCCGACGCCGTGCTCGACGTGACGATCGAAGTCGTCTGGTCCCAGCTCGCGAAGCGCCATCGCGACGTGCCGAAGTTCGCGGTGATCGCGTACGGCAAGCTGGGCGGCAAGGAGCTCGGCTACGCATCCGATCTCGACCTGATCTTCCTGTATGACGATGCGGACGAGCGCTCGGCGGACGTCTACACGACCTTCACGCGGCGGCTCATCACGTGGCTCACCACGGCGACCGGGGCCGGCGCGCTGTTCGACATCGACCTGCGGCTGCGACCGAACGGCGAGGCCGGGCTGCTCGTCACCGATCTCGATGCGTTCCGCCGCTACCAGCTGCGCGAGGGCGACGCCGCGAACACCGCGTGGGTGTGGGAGCACCAGGCGCTGACGCGTGCCCGCTACAGCGCGGGCGACGCGCAGATCGGCGCGGACTTCGAGGCGATCCGCCAGCAGGTGCTGACGACGCCGCGCGACGGCGGCGTGCTCGCGAAGGAGATCGTCGACATGCGCGGCAAGGTGTTTGCCGGCCATCCGAACCAGACCGAGCTGTTCGACCTGAAGCACGATCGCGGCGGGATGGTCGACATCGAATTCATCGTCCAGTACTGGGTGCTGCTGCACGCGTCGAGCGACGCCGAGCTGATCCGCAACACGGGCAACATCGCGCTGCTGCGCGAGGTCGCGCGCTTCGGGCTGATGGGCGAGGACGAGGCCGAGCGCGTCGGCGCGGCCTACCGGAAGTACCGGAAGCTGCAGCACAAGCTGCGGCTCGACGGGATGGAGAAGGCGCGGGTCGATCCGGCCGTGGTGGCCGACGAGCGGGCAGCCGTGACGACGCTGTGGGCGCGCGTGTTCGGGACGGCTGAAACGGGCGTTTGAGTCGGGCGTTCGAATCGGGCGTTCGAATTCGCGGAGCAGGGCGGGCGCGATCGGGTGAGCGGCCGTGCGGCAAAAAAAGACCGGCGCATGCGCCGGTCTTTTTGCATTCGGCCGGCGCAGTAGCCGCGTCAGGCCGCCAGCATTTCCTTCGCGTGCTTGCGCGTCGTGGCCGTGATCTCGAGCCCGCCGAGCATCCGCGCGACTTCCTCGATCCGGTTGGCGCGGTCGAGCGCGACGACCGTCGACACCGTGCCGCCGTGCTCGTCGGCGCCCTTCGCGACCTGGAAGTGGTGGTCGCCGCGCGCGGCGACCTGCGGCAGGTGCGTCACGCACAGCACCTGGCGATCGCGCCCGAGCTGGTGCAGCAGGCGGCCGACCACTTCGGCGACGCCGCCGCCGATCCCCGTATCGACTTCGTCGAAGATCAGCGTCGGCGTCGGGCTCGCCGCGCTTGCGATCACTGCGAGCGCGAGGCTGATCCGCGCGAGTTCGCCGCCCGACGCGACCTTCGCGAGCGGCCGCAGCGGCACGCCGGGGTGGCCGGCGACCCGGAATTCGACCTGCTCGAGCCCGTGCGGGCCGCCGTCGGCGAGCGGGACGAGCGCGACTTCGAAGCTTCCGCCCGCCATCGACAGTTCCTGCATGCCGGCCGTGACGGCCGTGCCGAGCGCCTTGGCGGCCTGCGCGCGCGCCTTCGACAGATGCCTGGCATCGGCGAGATAGGCTTCCCGCGCCTTGGCCTGCGTCGCCTCGAGCGCACCGAGATCGGCGGCCGCGTCGAGCGCGGCGAGCTGCGCGCGGCGCGCCGCGTGTTCTTCGTGCAGCGTGTCGGGCGGCAACCGGAACTTGCGGGCGGTCGAGTGCAGCGCATCGAGGCGCGTTTCGACCTGCGCGAGCCGCTCGGGATCGAGATCGACGCGCTGCGCATAGTGCGACAGCGAGTAGACGGCTTCCTGCAGCTGGATCTCGGCCGGTTCGAGCGACGCGAGCGCGTCGCCGAGCGCGGTGTCGTAGTCGGCCAGGCTGCGCAGCTTCGACACGATCGCGCCGAGCTGCGCGAGCATCGCGTCGTCGGCCTCGGACAACGCGTTGAGTGCGCCGCGCACGCCGTCGATCAGGTTCGCCGAATGCGACAGGCGCTTGTGCTCGTTGCTGACCTCGTCCCATTCACCGGGCTGCGGCGCGAGCTTGTCGAGCTCGGCGAGCTGCCACGCGAGCTTTTCGCGTTCGAGCTGCAGCTCCCGCTCGTGCGCCTTCGCGGCCTCGATCGCCTGCGTCGCGTCGCGCCACACGCGCCACGCGCGCGCGACGTTCGCGGCATCGGCGACGAGCCCCGCGTGCGTGTCGAACAGCTCGCGCTGCGCGTCGGGCCGCATCAGCAGCTGGTGCGCATGCTGGCCGTGGATGTCGACGAGCATTTCGCCGAGTTCACGCAGCTGCGCGAGCGTCGCGCTGGTGCCGTTGATGAACGCGCGCGACCGTCCGTTCGCATCGATCACGCGGCGCAGCATCACGGTGTCCTCGGTGTCGAACGCGTGTTCGTCGAGCCACCGCGCGACGCGGTCGTGCGGCGTGAATTCGGCGGTGATGTCGGCGCGGCCGCAGCCGGTGCGCACGACGCTCGCGTCGGCGCGTTCGCCGAGCGCGAGGGCGAGGGCGTCGATCAGGATCGATTTCCCGGCGCCGGTTTCACCGGAAAAGACGGAAAAGCCGCTGTCGAATTCGAGATCGAGCGCGGCGACGATGACGAAGTCGCGGATCGAGAGGTGGCGGAGCATGGTGTCGGGCGGAGCGGCGTCAGGACGCCTTGTCGTCTTCGTTCGAGGCGTGTTCGTTCCAGTGCAGCTTCTTGCGCAGCGTCGCGTAGTAGCTGTAGCCGATCGGGTGCAGGAACGGCACCGTGTGCTTCGAGCGGCGCACCTCGATCGTGTCGTTCAGTTCGAGCGACGTGAACGACTGCATGTCGAAGTTCACGTTGACGTCGCGCCCGCCGACGATCTGGATCGCGATCTTCGAATCGTCGGGCAGTACGATCGGCCGGTTCGACAACGCATGCGGCGCGATCGGCACGAGCACGATGCCCTGCAGCTGCGGATGGAGGATCGGGCCGGCCGACGACAGCGCGTAAGCGGTCGAGCCGGTCGGCGTGGCGACGATCAGGCCGTCCGAACGCTGGTTGTACATGTACCGGCCGTCGACCGACGCGCGCAGCTCGACCATCCCGGAGAAGCCGCTGCGGTTCACGACGACGTCGTTGAACGCGAGCGCGTGGTAGATCGGTTCGCCGTCGCGCATGATCCGGGCCTCGAGCAGCGAGCGCTCCTCGCGCTCGAACTTGCCCGACAGGATCACCGGGACGAGTGCCTGCATGTCGGCCGCCGCGATATCGGTGATGAAGCCGAGCCGCCCGTGGTTGATCCCGATCAGCGGTGTCTTGTACGGCGCGAGCTGACGGCCGATGCCGAGCATCGTCCCGTCGCCGCCCAGTACGACCGCCACGTCGGCGCGCGCCCCGATTTCGGCCGGGGTCAGCGCCGGGTAGCCGGTGATGCCGATCTCGCGCGCGGTCTCGGCTTCGAAGACGACCTCGAAGCCCCGCTTGGCGATGCAGGCGGCCAGCGTGGCGAGCGGCTCGGCGATGTTCGGCGTGTTGCTCCGGCCGACGAGCGCGACAGTGTTGAACTGATTACCGGTTTTCATGCCGGCATTACACCATAGCTCGTTGACGAAAAGAACCGGCTGTGCGCCGACGGGGCCGGATCGGGTCGGCCCGCGCATCGGTGGCCGACGCCACTCGCCGCGGTCGCGCGGTTGCGCTAAAATTTTCCACCATGCTAGATCCTCGCGCACGAACCCTCCTGAAAACCCTGATCGAACGGTATATCGCCGACGGTCAGCCAGTCGGATCGCGCACGTTGTCCCGTTACTCCGGGCTCGAGCTGAGCCCGGCGACGATCCGCAACGTGATGTCCGACCTGGAGGAGCTCGGCCTCGTGTCGAGCCCGCACACGTCGGCCGGCCGCGTGCCGACGCCGCGCGGCTACCGGCTGTTCGTCGACACGATGCTGACGGTCGAGGTGCCGATCGACGCCGAGGCCGTCGCGCGGCAGGTGCAGAACACGCTGCAGGCCGGCGAGCCGCAGCAGCGCGTCGTGGCGGCCGCCGCGAGCGTGCTGTCGAACCTGTCGCAGTTCGCGGGCGTCGTGCTGACGCCGCGCCGCAGCCACGTGTTCAAGCAGATCGAATTCATGCGCCTGTCGGACAAGCGCATCCTGCTGATCATCGTGACGCCCGAGGGCGACGTGCAGAACCGGATGCTCGCGACGCCGCGCGACTACTCGCCATCGCAACTGACCGAGGCGTCCAACTACATCAACGCGCATTTCGCCGGGCTGTCGTTCGACGAGGTGCGCCGTCGCCTGCGCGACGAGATCGACCAGTTGCGCGGCGACATGACCACGCTGATGCATGCGGCCGTGACGGCCAGCACCGAGGTGCCCGACACCGAGGACACCGTGCTGATTTCCGGCGAGCGCAACCTGCTCGAGGTGGCGGATCTGTCGTCCGACATGGCCCGGCTGCGCAAGCTGTTCGACGTATTCGACCAAAAGACGGGCCTCCTGCAACTGCTCGACGTGTCGAGCCACGCCCAGGGCGTGCAGATCTTCATCGGCGGCGAATCGACACTCGTGCCGATCGAGGAAATGAGCGTCGTTACCGCCCCTTACGAGGTGAACGGGCAGATCGTCGGCACGCTCGGCGTGATCGGCCCGACCCGCATGGCGTACAACCGCGTGATCCCGATCGTCGACATCACCGCGCGGCTGCTGTCGCTCACGCTGAGCCAGCAGTAGCCTGCGAGCGCCAGCCCGATCCCGCCCCGTCATCGTGCCGTGGCGCCGCGTGCGCCGATAGTCGGCCGAACGGCCAGCCGACCGGCGCGAGGCGGCCCGCTATAATTGAGAGCCGTCCGGTCCCGTGCCCCGAGCACGTTCTTGCCCATGCGTTTCGATCTTGAGCCGCCTTCGAGTATCGCGGCCGCCCATCGCATCGGTGTGCTGCTGATCAATCTCGGCACGCCCGATGCGCCCACGCCGCGTGCCGTGCGGCGCTATCTGGCCGAATTCCTGTCGGATCCGCGAGTCGTCGAGATTCCGCAGGCCGTCTGGCAGGTGCTGCTGCGCACGCTGATCCTGCCGCTGCGCGGCCGCGCGTCCGCGAAGAAATACGCGGCCGTCTGGATGCCCGAGGGCTCGCCGCTGCGCGTGCATACCGTGCGCCAGACCGACGGCGTGCGGCACCTGCTCGCGTCGAACGGTTATCAAGTGCAGGTCGACTACGCGATGCGCTACGGCAGTCCGAACATCTCGCACGCGCTCGCGCAGTTCAAGCGCGCCGGCGTCGAGCGCGTGCTGCTGATGCCGATGTATCCGCAATACTCGGCGTCGACCACGGCCACCGCATTCGACGCCGCATTCGATGCCCTCTCGCGCATGCGCAACCAGCCGGAGGTGCGCACGATACGGCACTACGCCGACCATCCGGCCTACATCCACGCGCTGGCCGAGCAGGTGCGCCAGTATTGGGCGCAGCACGGCCGGCCGGATTTCGCGGCCGGCGACAAGCTCGTGCTGAGCTTTCACGGCGTGCCGAAGCGCACGCTCGACCTCGGCGATCCCTATCACGACCAGTGCCAGCAGACGGGCGCGCTGCTGATGGCCGCGCTCGGGCTGTCGACGACCGAGTGCCGCGTCACGTTCCAGTCGCGTTTCGGCAAGGCCGAATGGCTGCAGCCTTATACCGCGCCGACGTTGCGCGAGTTCGGCGAGGCCGGCGTACAGCGGGCCGACGTGTTCTGTCCCGGTTTCACGGCCGATTGCCTGGAGACGATCGAGGAGATCGGCATGGAAGTGCGCGACGAGTTCCTCGCCGGCGGCGGCAAGGCGTTCCACCGGATTCCGTGCCTGAACGGCGCGCCCGCGTGGATCGGCGCGCTCGGCGAGATCGTCGCCGAGAATCTGCAGGGCTGGCCGGTCAAGGCCGCGCAGCCCGAAACGGCGGGTGAGGTGCGATGAACTACAAGATTTCGACCGAACCGGGCGCGAAGCTGCGCATCGACAAATGGCTGTGGGCGGCCCGGTTCTTCAAGACGCGCTCGCTTGCGACCGATGCGGTCGACAAGGGGCACGTGAAGATCGGCGGGGCTGCGGTCAAGCCGGCGAAGGAAGTGCGCGTGGGCGACGAGGTCGAAATTGCGATCGACGGCATCGTCTGGCACATTGCCGTCCTCGGCGTGTGCGACGTGCGCGGGCCGGCGAGCATCGCGCAGACGCTTTACGAGGAAACGGAAGCGGGGCGGGCCGCACGGCTCGCCGAACTGGAGCGGCGCCGCACGTATCGCGAGCCGGCGGCCGAATTGCACGGCCGGCCGACGAAGCGTGACCGGCGCATCATCGACAGATTTTCTGGTGGGAGCTGAACATCTGGTCGAACGTCGCCCGCGCGCTCCCGTATTCGGTCGTGCGGTCGGTCACGGCTCCCGACAGGCAGATGGTGGTGGTGCCGGCAATGAGTACCAGCGCGACCACCGATATCGCAAAGGTCAGTTTCACGGTACTCCCCTCGAGAAGGGGTGAAAACGGCGCCAGGTGGTGGTTGTAAGGCGTCGGTCAGCTAAGGGTAAACACGCTTTTCCGACGCTTGAGTGGAGTGTAGTGCAGCGGGACTGTGCCAAGCTAGTACTTGCCAGGTAAGCGTTGTTACAGCCCGTTTCGCCTGCCGTGGCGGACTATGCGGGCGATGCACCGGTGCGACGCGCGGTTGTTTCGCGGCATTGGAGAATGCCGGCGAATAACCCTCTTGAAATCGCAGTTTTCACCCTTATTTGCACCAGCAATGTGCGGTGCCGCCGGGTATACGGTCCGGCGGTTGCCGATTTGGCTTCAACCTCTAATCGACTTTCAGCGACATGGAAAACACGCAAGAGAACCCGTCTACCCAATCGGCCGAAGATACCGGCAGCGAGAAGCAGGCGGCGCAAGGCGCTGCTCCCGCCGCCGAAGCAGCCGACGCGGCGCTCGCGGAGGCTCAAGCCAAGGTCGCCGAGCTGCAGGAGAGCTACCTGCGGGCGAAGGCCGAGACCGAGAACGTCCGCCGCCGCGCGCAGGACGACGTCTCGAAGGCGCACAAGTTCGCGATCGAGAGCTTCGCGGAGCACCTGCTGCCCGTGCTGGACAGCCTGGAAGCGGCCGTCAACGATACGTCCGGCGATATCGCGAAGGTGCGCGAAGGCGTCGAGCTGACGCTGCGCCAGCTGACGAGCGCACTCGAGAAGGGCCGCGTCGTCGCGATCAACCCGGTCGGCGAGAAGTTCGATCCGCACCAGCACCAGGCAATTTCGATGGTGCCGGCCGAGCAGGAGCCGAACACCGTCGTCACGGTGCTGCAGAAGGGCTACACGATCGCCGACCGCGTGCTGCGTCCGGCGCTCGTCACCGTCGCGCAGCCGAAGTAAGGGCGTCGCGATGGTGCCCGCCGGCGTCGATCCGGCCGCATTTGACGCATTCGACATGCAGGCGCTGGACGCCGGTACGTTCGACGCGGCGATCGACGGCGCGGGGGACGCGCTTGCGGTGGTGTTCTTCTGGGGCGTCGACTGCTTCAACTGCGAGATCGCGAAAAAGGCGATGCTCGCCCAGCCCGACGCCATCCGCGCGCTGGGCTTGAAGTGGTTCCATTGCAACGTGTACGAACACCACCAGCTGGGGCGCCGCTTCGGGCTGCACGGCGTGCCGACGTGGTTCTTCTTCCACCGCGGCAAGCGGCTCGGCCGCGCGACGGGCTGGCATGGCCTCGCGCAGTTCCAGGCGGCCGTGTCGGCGGCACGCGCGAAAATCGCGGCGGCGGGTAGCGATCCCCTAGCCGGCGGCGATTGAAAAAATTTAATATCCGCATCGCTCGGCGGGTCTTGAAAACGGACCGGCCGGACGCATTTCGGGAACAGAGTTGAATTCTGGCGCGCGAAACCGCCCCAAAACGCGGGGTTTTGCGCAGCAAACAAGCATTTCTGGAGATTAGGAAAAATGGGAAAGATCATCGGTATTGACCTCGGCACCACGAACTCGTGCGTCGCCATCATGGAAGGCAACCAGGTCAAGGTCATCGAGAACTCGGAAGGCACGCGCACCACGCCGTCGATCATCGCCTACATGGACGACAACGAAGTGCTCGTCGGCGCGCCGGCCAAGCGTCAATCGGTGACCAACCCGAAGAACACGCTGTTCGCAGTGAAGCGCTTGATCGGCCGCCGCTTCGAAGAGAAGGAAGTCCAGAAGGACATCGGCCTGATGCCTTACAGCATCATCAAGGCCGACAACGGCGATGCATGGGTCGAGGCGCACGGCGAAAAGCTCGCGCCGCCGCAGGTTTCGGCGGAAGTGCTGCGCAAGATGAAGAAGACGGCCGAAGACTACCTCGGCGAGCCGGTCACGGAAGCCGTGATCACGGTGCCGGCGTACTTCAACGACAGCCAGCGCCAGGCAACCAAGGATGCCGGCCGCATCGCGGGCCTCGAAGTCAAGCGGATCATCAACGAGCCGACCGCAGCCGCGCTCGCGTTCGGCCTCGACAAGGCCGAGAAGGGCGACCGCAAGATCGCCGTGTATGACCTCGGCGGCGGTACGTTCGACGTGTCGATCATCGAGATCGCGGACGTCGACGGCGAAATGCAGTTCGAAGTGCTGTCGACTAACGGCGACACGTTCCTCGGCGGCGAAGACTTCGACCAGCGCATCATCGATTACATCATCGGCGAGTTCAAGAAGGAGCAGGGCGTCGACCTGTCGAAGGACGTGCTCGCGCTGCAGCGCCTGAAGGAAGCCGCTGAAAAGGCGAAGATCGAGCTGTCGTCGAGCCAGCAGACCGAAATCAACCTGCCGTACATCACGGCGGACGCGTCGGGCCCGAAGCACTTGAACCTGAAGATCACCCGCGCGAAGCTGGAAGCGCTGGTGGAAGACCTCGTCGAGCGCACGATCGAACCGTGCCGCATCGCGATCAAGGACGCAGGCGTCAAGGTGTCGGACATCGACGACGTGATCCTGGTCGGCGGCCAGACGCGCATGCCGAAGGTCATGGAGAAGGTGAAGGAGTTCTTCGGCAAGGATCCGCGCCGTGACGTGAACCCGGACGAAGCCGTCGCGGTTGGCGCGGCGATCCAGGGCCAGGTCCTGTCGGGCGACCGCAAGGACGTGCTGCTGCTCGACGTGACCCCGCTGTCGCTCGGTATCGAGACGCTCGGCGGCGTGATGACGAAGATGATCAGCAAGAACACGACGATCCCGACGAAGCACGCGCAAGTGTATTCGACGGCGGACGACAACCAGGGCGCCGTGACGATCAAGGTGTTCCAGGGCGAACGCGAAATGGCAGCCGGCAACAAGCTGCTCGGCGAGTTCAACCTCGAAGGCATCCCGCCCGCACCGCGTGGCGTGCCGCAGATCGAAGTGACCTTCGACATCGACGCGAACGGCATCCTGCACGTCGGCGCGAAGGACAAGGCGACCGGCAAGGAAAACAAGATCACGATCAAGGCGAACTCGGGTCTGTCCGAGGCTGAAATCGACCAGATGATCAAGGACGCGGAAGCGAACGCAGCGGAAGATCACAAGCTGCGCGAGCTGGCCGATTCGCGCAACCAGGGCGATGCGCTGGTCCACAGCACGAAGAAGGCGCTGACCGAGTACGGCGACAAGCTGGACGCGGGCGAGAAGGAAGCGATCGAAGCGTCGCTGAAGTCGCTCGAGGAAGTGCTGAAGGACACGTCGGCCGACAAGGCTGCGATCGACGCGAAGGTCGAGGAACTCGGCAAGGTTTCGCAGAAGCTCGGCGAAAAGATGTACGCCGACATGCAGGCCCAGCAAGCGGGTGCGGCCGGCGCAGCGGGTGCAGCGGAAGGTGCGCCCCACGCGGGCGGCGCGCAACAGGCTGCCGACGATGTCGTCGACGCCGAGTTCAAGGAAGTGAAGAAGGACTAAGCCGGGTTGCCCGGTGCCGCACGCCGCGCGCGCAACACGCGCGCGGCGCGGCTGACGGGCTGGCTGACAAGCGGTCTGTCTTTCCTTCCGGATGGCCGGATCGACTCCACGCCTGGCGGGCTTTGCGGCCCTCCGGGCACATTTGTTTTTTGGCGGGTGCTGCACGAGCCGTCCGCGGACGGGCGCAGCGCCAGACGAGTCGAGAGACTTTACTGCGGGCGAAAGGAGCCGCCGCGTGCGCGATGCGTGGCGGCACAGTGAATCGATATGGCGAAACGGGATTACTACGAGGTTCTGGGCGTCGCGAAGAATGCGAGCGACGACGAAATCAAGAAGGCATATCGCAAGCTTGCGATGAAGTATCACCCTGACCGCAATCCGGACAACAAGGATGCGGAAGAGCATTTCAAGGAGGTGAAGGAAGCCTACGAAATGCTCTCGGACAGCCAGAAGCGGGCCGCGTACGACCAGTACGGCCATGCGGGCGTCGATCCGAACATGGGCGGTGCGGGCGCACAGGGTTTCGGCGGCTTCGCGGATGCGTTCGGCGACATCTTCGGCGACATCTTCGGCCAGGCCGCGGGCGGCGCCGCGCGCGGCGGCCGTGGCGGCCCGCAGGTGTATCGCGGTGCCGACCTGCGCTACAGCATGGAAATCACGCTCGAGCAGGCCGCACACGGCTACGACACGCAGATCCGCGTGCCGAGCTGGGTGTCGTGCGAGGTCTGCCACGGGTCGGGTGCGAAGCCCGGCACGAAGCCGGAAACCTGCCCGACCTGTCATGGCCAGGGCACGGTGCGCATGTCGCAGGGCTTCTTCAGCATCCAGCAGACCTGCCCGAAGTGCCACGGCACGGGCACCTACATCCCCGAGCCGTGCGTGCATTGCCACGGGTCGGGCAAGGTGAAGGAAACCAAGACGCTCGAAGTGAAGATCCCGGCCGGGATCGACGACGGGATGCGCATCCGCTCGGCCGGCAACGGCGAGCCGGGCATCAACGGCGGGCCGCCGGGCGACCTGTACGTCGAGATCCACATCAAGCCGCACTCGGTGTTCGAGCGCGACGGCGACGATCTCCACTGCCAGATGCCGATCCCGTTCACGACCGCCGCGCTCGGCGGCGAGATCGAGGTGCCGACGCTGGCCGGCCGTGCATCGTTCCCGGTGCCGGAAGGCACGCAGTCGGGCAAGACGTTCCGGCTGCGCGGCAAGGGCATCAAGGGGCTGCGTTCGAGCATCGCGGGCGATCTGTACGTGCACGTGCAGGTCGAGACGCCCGTGAAGCTGACCGACAACCAGCGCGACCTGCTCAAGCAGTTCGAGAAGTCGCTGGCCGAGGGCGGTGCGCGTCACAGCCCGCAGAGCAAGAGCTGGTTCGACCGTGTGAAGAGCTTCTTCGAGTAACTCGAGTAACAGCATGACTGAAGGCAACGAGAGCGCGTCGTTCGCGCTCTTGGACGATTGCGACTCGACCGCGTCCGCGCGGTCGAGTCGTTTGTATTCGGGATTCGTGCGCGAACGCGTGTGCACGGATCCGGCGCGGCTCGACGCAGTCGATGCGGCGGTGGCGCAGGACCTGCGCGACGGGCTGCATGCGGTCGTCGTCGGCGATTACGAATTCGGACGCAACCTGCAACGGGCGCAGCCGGGCCATGCCCCGCTGCGCTTTTTGCTGTACGCGCGCTGCGAACGCCTGTCGCGCGACGAAGTCGATGCGTGGCTCGCGCAGCAGGACGGCGGCAGCGACGCGCCGTCGATCGCGGGTGTCGCGCACGTCGCGAAGAGCGTGTCGCGCGATGCGTTCGATGCGGCGATCGCCGCGGTGCACGACGCGCTGCGCGCGGGCGATTCGTATCAGGTCAACTACACGTACCGGCTGAACTTCGACGTGTTCGGCACGCCGCTCGCGCTGTACCGGCGGCTGCGTGCGCGCCAGTCGGTGCGCTACGGCGCGCTGGTCGCGTTGCCCGACGGTGCGTGGGTCGTGTCGTGTTCGCCCGAGCTGTTCGTCGAGAAGCACGGCGACGTGCTGCGCGCGCGGCCGATGAAGGGCACCGCGCCGCGTTCGGCCGACCCTCGCGACGATGCGGCGGCGGCCGCGTTCCTCGCGAACGATCCTAAGAACCGCGCGGAAAACGTGATGATCGTCGACCTGCTGCGCAACGACATATCGCGGATCGCACGCACCGGGACGGTTCGTGTGCCGGCGCTGTTCTCCGTCGAGCCGTATGCGTCGGTGTGGCAGATGACGTCGACGGTCGAGGCCGGCTGGCGCGAAGGGACGACGTTCGCGCAGATGCTGCGTGCGTTGTTTCCGTGCGGATCGATCACGGGCGCGCCGAAGTACAAGACGATGCAGTTGATCGATGCGATCGAGTCGACACCGCGCGGCCTCTATACGGGCGCGATCGGCTGGCTCGACGCCGCGAAGCAAGGTGCCGATTCCGACGTGCCGGGTGAGCGCCCGGCCGGTTGTGGCGATTTTTGCCTGTCGGTCGCGATCCGGACGCTGACGCTTGATGCTACCGGTGAAGGTACGGCGGACGAAGGCGCTGACCGCGAAGGTGCGACCGGTGCCGAAGCACGCAGTCCGGCGACGCCAATCGCCGGCCGGCGCCGTGGCACGATGGGGGTCGGCGCGGGCATCGTGCTCGACAGTGTCGCGGCCGACGAATATGCGGAGTGCGAATTGAAAGCACGATTCCTGACGGATGCCGATCCCGGCTTCCAGCTGTTCGAAACGACCGCTGCCACGCGTGCGGACGGCATCCAGCACCTCGATCGCCATCTCGCGCGGCTGCAGCGTAGCGCGGATGCGTTCGGCTTCCGCTTCGACCGCGAGGCGCTACGCCGCGAGATCGACGCGCGCTGCGCGGCGCTCGACGGCGACGACATCTACCGGATGAAGCTCGCGCTCGCGAAGGACGGCACGATCGAGATCGTCGCGGCACCGCTCAAGCCGCTGCCGGCGGGGCCGGTCGGCGTGTTGCTGGCGTCCGCGCACGGTTTCGCGCCGACCCGCGCGAGCGATGCACTGCTGCTGCACAAGACGACGCGCCGCGCCGAATACGATCGCGCGTGGCAGGCGGCGGAGGCGCTCGGGTGCTTCGACATGCTGTTCGTTAACGAACGCGGCGAGGTGACGGAAGGCGGGCGCTCGAACCTGTTCGTGAAGCTTGAAGGCCAGTGGGTAACGCCGCCGCTCGAATCCGGCCTGTTGCCGGGGGTGATGCGTGGCGTGTTGCTCGACGATCGTGTGTTCGGCGCGACGGAGCGGGTCGTGACCCGCGACGATCTTGCGCGTGCGGAGGCGCTGCTGCTGACCAACGCGCTGCGCGGCGCGCTCGACGCGGTACTGAAGTAACCGGCAGCCGGCAATCGGCAGCGTGTGAAAGAAAAAGCGCGGCGCCCCGCAAAGGGCGCCGCGCTTTTTTACATCGGGGCGCCGGCGCACGCGTCGCAGGCCCCGCCACGGACGTCAGAACGAATGTTCCGCCCCAGGGAACGAACCCTCCTTCACCGCGTGCACATACGCTTCGACGGCCGCCTGGATGTTCGGCTGGCCCTGCATGAAGTCCTTCACGAAGCGCGGCCGCTTGCCGGGGAACACGCCGAGCATGTCGTGCAGCACGAGCACCTGGCCCGAGCAGTCGACGCCCGCGCCGATGCCGATCGTCGGAACCTTGAGCATGTGCGTGACTTCGGAGGCGACGAGCGTCGGCACGGCTTCGAGCACGACGAGCTGCGCGCCCGCATCCTCGATCGCGCGCGCGTCGCGCAGCAACTGGGCGGCCCCGGCTTCGGTCTTGCCTTGCACCTTGAAGCCGCCGAACGCGTGCACCGATTGCGGCGTGAGGCCCACGTGCGCGCATACGGGCACCGCGCGCTCGACGAGGAAGCGGATCGTCTCGGCGAGCCATTCGCCGCCCTCGAGCTTGACCATCTGCGCACCGGCACGCATCAGCTTGACGGCACTCGCGAACGCCTCGGCCGGCGTGCCGTACGTGCCGAACGGCAGATCGGCGACGACCAGCGCGCGCGGCTGCGCGCGGGCGACACAGGCGGTGTGATACGCGATGTCGTCGAGCGACACGGGCAGCGTGGTCGTGTGGCCCTGCAGCACGTTGCCGAGCGAATCGCCGATCAGCAGCACGTCGACGCCCGAACGGTCGAGCAGGGCGGCAAAGCTCGCGTCGTAGCAGGTGAGCATCGCGATCTTCTCGCCGGCGGCGCGCATTGCCTGCAGCTTGGGCACCGTGACGGCAGGCCGGCTCGATTCCTGGAGATAGGTCATGGGAAATCCGGTTCGGATGGTAAGGAACGACAGGCGAGGACGCGTCAGCGCGTCGTTTCGCCCTTGACGAAGAATTCCTTGCGGCCGCGCATCGTCTCGATGCGCTCGACCAGCAGGGCGAGATCTTCGGGGGAATCCTGCGGGTTCAGGTGTTCCGCGGCGACCGTCAGTACCGGCGTGCGGTCGTAGTGGTAGAAGAATTCGTTGTACGCGTCGACGAGCGAGCGCAGGTACGCGTCGCTGATCTGCAGCTCCATCGGCAGCCCGCGCTTCTGGATGCGCGAGAACAGCACTTCGGGGCTCGCCTGCAGGTAGACGACGAGGTCGGGCGACGGCGCCTGCGGCACGTCCACGTGCGTCGCGACCGAACGGTAGAGCTGCCACTCGTCTTCCGGCAGGTTCAGCCGCGCGAAGATGTCGTTTTTCTGCGGCATGAAATCGGCGATGACCGGGCGGCCCGTTTCGAGCGCACCGATCAGCTCGCGTGCCTGCTGCGCACG
This sequence comes from Burkholderia sp. COPS, assembly GCF_019425585.1. Lineage (NCBI taxonomy): Bacteria > Pseudomonadati > Pseudomonadota > Betaproteobacteria > Burkholderiales > Burkholderiaceae > Burkholderia > Burkholderia sp. COPS. The sequence goes on from NZ_WIXR01000041.1 coordinate 27,886, forward strand.
CTGCAGCGCGAACGACAGCTGCACAGGCAGCGCGTAGCGCGCGGTATCGCGATAGAAGCGTTCGAGGAACGGGTTGTCCTGCGGGCGCTCGAGCAGCGTCTGCATCGACCAGCGTTCGGCGAGCAGGCGCGCGAGCGTCGTCTTGCCGACGCCGATCGGGCCTTCGATCACGAGATAGCGGTGCGGGGCGCGCAGGTCGGGCGCAGTGACGGTGAGGGGTGTCGGGGTCATCGGCAGCGGTTCTTGTCGGCGTCTTCGCTGGCGGCGAGCGCCTTCTGCATCAGGCACTGGCAGGTCTGCACCTTCTCGACACGCTGATCCGCGACGGCGGCGAGGAAGGCATCGGCACGGCCGCGCGCGGGAATGTCGAGTGCGGGCTCGATCTCCACGAGCGGCACGAGCGCGAACGCGCGATCGGTGAGGCGCGGGTGCGGGACGATCAGGTCGGGTTCGTCGATCGAGTCGGCGCCGAACAGCAGGATGTCGAGGTCGAGCGTGCGCGGCGCGTTGCGATACGGGCGCTCGCGGCCGAAGTGATGTTCGATCTTCTGGCAGAGCGCGAGCAGCTCGCGCGCCGACAGCGTCGTGTCGAGCTTGACGACGCAGTTGTAGTAGTCGTCGCCGCCCGCTTCGAAGGGCGCCGTGCGATACAGGCTCGATTTGCCGAGGATCGAGATGGTGCGCTGCTGCGCGAGGCACACCACCGCGTCCTTCAGGGTCTGGCGCGCATCGCCGAGATTCGCCCCCAGTCCGATATATGCAACCGTCATGGCATCACTTCCTACGTCGTTCGCCGTCGCGCGCGTCAGTCGTCGGAACCGCCCGAGGTGTCCGGTGCCTGCTCGGCGGCACCTTCACCCGGCTTGCGGTTTCGCGCACCGCCGCGGCGGCGCCGCTTGCGGGGCGATTTTTCCTTCGAGCCACCCTGCGTGAGCAATGCCTCGCGAGCGGCCGCGTCGCCTTCGATGAAATCCGTCCACCACTGTCCGACTTCCGCATCGAGCTCGCCGGATTCGCAGCGTAACAGGAGGAAATCATACCCCGCTCTAAACCTTTGGTGTTCCAGCAGCCTCATCGCGCTGCGGCCCGAGCGTTTCTCGAGGCGCAGCTGCAGGCCCCAGATCTCGCGCATGTCGGCCGAGTAGCGCTTGTGGATCGCGAGTTTCTCGGTCTGCATGTCGAGCACGTCGTCCATCGCGCGATGGAGCGCCGGCACCGGGATTTCGCCTTCGGCCGTGTATTGCTCGAAGCGCTGGCGCATGTCGTGCCACAGCAGCGTCGCGAACAGGAAGCCCGGGGAAACCGGCTTGCCGGCGCGCACGCGCGCGTCGGTGTTGTTCAGCGCGAGCGTGATGAACTTCTCGCCCTGCGGTTGTTCGAGCACGACGTCGAGCAGCGGCAGCAGCCCGTGGTGCAGGCCTTCCTTGCGCAGCCGCTGCAGGCACGCGAGCGCGTGGCCCGACAGCAGCAGCTTCAGCATTTCGTCGAACAGGCGCGCGGCCGGCACATTGTTGATCAGGTCGGCGAGCGCGTTGATCGGCTCGCGCGTGTGCGGCTCGATCTCGAAACCGAGCTTTGCCGCGAAGCGCACGACGCGCAGCATCCGCACCGGATCCTCGCGGAAGCGCGTGGCCGGATCGCCGATCATCCGCAACAGGCGGGCGCGCACGTCGGCCATCCCGTCGTGGTAGTCGAGCACCGTCTGCGTCGACGGGTCGTAGTACATCGCGTTGATCGTGAAGTCGCGGCGTGCGGCGTCTTCGTGCTGCTCGCCCCACACGTTGTCGCGCAGCACGCGGCCGCTCGCGTCGACCGCATGGGTGCGGCGATCGAGTTCGTCACGCTTCAGGCGCCTCGGCGGCTCGGCAGCGGCCGCCTCGGGCGGCGCATCGACCAGCGCGCGGAACGTCGACACCTCGATCAGCTCCTGGCCGAACTGCACGTGGACGATCTGGAAGCGGCGGCCGATCAGGCGCGCGCGGCGGAACAGGCGCTGCACCTCGGTGGGCGTTGCATCGGTCGCGACGTCGAAGTCCTTCGGCGCGATGCCGAGCAGCAGGTCGCGTACCGCACCGCCGACGATGAAGGCGCGGAAGCCCGCCTGCTGCAGCGTGTCGGTCACGCGCACGGCATTCTTCGAGATCAGTGCCGGGTTGATGCCGTGCACGCTGGCCGGCACGACGGTCGGCTCATGGTTGCTGCGCGGCTTTTTCGTGCCGCCGCGGGCGCCTTTCGGGGCACGCGGGGTAGCAGGGGCCGCTTCGTCGGCCGGGGCCGCTGCGGGAGAGGTTTGCTCGGTTTCGTCCTGGCCGAGCAGTTTGCGAATGAATTTTTTGATCACGACGTTCAGAAGAGATCGAGGATGCGCCAGCCGCGGTTGCTTGCATGCGCGCGCAGCGTGTCGTCAGGGTTGGTCGCGATCGGGTCGGTGACTTTCTCGAGCAACGGGATGTCGTTGTGCGAGTCGCTGTAGAAGTAGGTGTGCGTGAAGTCGCTCCATTGCTTGCCGAGCGACGCGAGCCACGCTTCGGTCCGCACGATCTTGCCTTCGCGATAGCTCGGCGTGCCGGTCGGCCGGCCCGTGTATGGCGAGTCTGGATGCCCGTCGGTCGTCTCGACCTCGCAGGCGATCAGCGTGTCGACGCCGAACGCGGTGGCGATCGGGCGCGTGATGAATTCGTTGGTCGCCGTCACGACGCAGCACAGGTCGCCCGCATCGAGATGCTTGCGTACGAGTTCGAGCGCGGCGGGCGTCATTGCGGGCCGGATCACCTCGTGCATGTACTGCTCGTGCCATTGCGCGAGCTGCGCACGCGAATACTTCGCGAGCGGCGTGAGCATCGCCGTGAGGTACGCGTGGATGTCGAGCTTGCCGGCCTTGTAGTCGGCGAAGAACTGGTCGTTCTGACGCGAGAAGCTTTCCGCGTCGACGATGCCGAGCTTCACCATGAAGCGACCCCATTCGTGGTCGCTATCGGTCGGGATCAGCGTGTGATCGAGGTCAAAGAGTGCCAGATTAGTCATGGAAGCGCATTTTACTCGAAGCGGTTCGGGCCCGTGCCCGGTGGGGTGATGTCGTCGCCGGGACGCGCCAGCATGCGGCGCAGCAACGGCAGCGTGACGGCGCGTTTCTGCTCGAGCGAGAAGCGGTCGAGCGCGTCGAGCAGCGCCATCAGGCTCGGCATGTCGCGGCGGAAATGGGTCAGCAGGTACGCGGCGATGTCGTCGGTGAGCGCGATCCCGCGCTCCTTCGCCGCGAGCTTGAGCACGGCGATCTTGCCGGCATCGGACGGCGGTGACAGGTGGAACACGAGCCCCCAGCCGAGGCGCGTGCGGAGATCCTCGCGCACGTCGAGCGCGAGCGGCGCCGCGGGGCCCGCCGCGACGAACGCGCTCGACGGGTGAGCGCGCACTTCGTTGAACAGGTTGAACAGCGCGACCTGCTGGGTGTCGCTCATCCGGTCGCAGTCGTCGATCGCGTAGATGCCGATGCGCGGGTCGAACGTGAACGCGCCGAGCGGGCTTTGCGGTGTGAGATAACGCGCATAGCCGTACGAGGCGTCGCTCACGAGCGCCTGCAGCAGATGGGTGCGGCCGCATCCGGGCTCGCCCCAGATATAGAACGACCGGTCCGGCACGGGGCCCGCCGCGAGCGCGAGGTCGAGCTTCTGCAGGCGCGAGATGAGCTCGTCGTTCTCCTCGTTCATGATGAAGTTGTCGAACGTGGCGGGCGGCGGCGTGCCGAGATCGAGCGTCAGTTGACGGGACACAACAGTCACAATGCGGGTCGGTTGAAAATACGCGTGCCGTACGCCGGGCACGCGCCGGGAACTGCGTCTTCGCGGGCTTCACGCGCGCCCGCACGCACGGCGCCACGCCGGTTTCGGCGCGGTTCGCTCGGCGATGAAAACGGGGACGTGTTGACCAAGATGCAATCCCTGACGATTCGGTGCTGGGAATTCCGGCCAACGGGCCGGCTTCGGGTAAAATCGCATTTTACCGACCTTCTCGCATTCCCCCATGAATCCTCCGAAATCCGCTCCCGACGCCCAAGGTCTGTCCTATCGCGACGCAGGCGTCGACATCGACGCGGGCGACGCGCTCATCGACAAGATCAAGCCTTTTGCGAAGAAAACCCTGCGCGACGGCGTGCTCGGCGGCATCGGCGGGTTCGGCGCGCTGTTCGAAGTACCGAAGAAGTACAAGGAGCCCGTGCTCGTGTCGGGCACCGACGGCGTGGGCACCAAGCTCAAGCTGGCCTTTCATCTGAACAAACACGACACCGTCGGCCAGGATCTCGTCGCGATGAGCGTGAACGACATCCTCGTGCAGGGCGCCGAGCCGCTGTTCTTCCTCGACTACTTCGCGTGCGGCAAGCTCGACGTCGATACCGCGGCAACGGTCGTCAAGGGCATCGCGCAGGGTTGCGAACTGTCCGGCTGCGCGCTGATCGGCGGTGAAACGGCCGAAATGCCGGGCATGTACCCGGATGGCGAATACGACCTGGCCGGCTTCGCGGTCGGCGCGGTCGAGAAGAGCAAGATCATCGACGGCAGCACGATCGCCGAGGGCGACGTGGTGCTGGGCCTCGCGTCGAGCGGCATCCACTCGAACGGTTTCTCGCTCGTGCGCAAGATCATCGAGCGCGCGAACCCCGACCTGTCGGCCGATTTCCACGGCCGCTCGCTCGCCGATGCGCTGATGGCACCCACGCGCATCTACGTGAAGCCGCTGCTCGCGCTGATGCAGAAGCTGTCGGTGAAGGGCATGGCGCATATCACCGGCGGCGGCCTCGTCGAGAACATTCCGCGCGTGCTGCGCGAAGGCCTCACCGCCGAGCTCGACCAGAACGCGTGGCCGCTGCCGCCGCTGTTCAAGTGGCTGCAGGAGCACGGCGGCGTCGCCGACGCGGAAATGCACCGCGTGTTCAACTGCGGGATCGGCATGGCCGTGATCGTTTCGGCGGCCGATGCCGACGCCGCGATCGCAGACCTGACCGCCGCCGGCGAACAGGTGTGGAAGATCGGCACCGTCCGTGCGACCCGCGAAGGCGAGGCGCAGACCGTCGTGGTCTGACGCACGGCCGCAGCAGATGCAGCAAGGAAAGCCGCCCGGAGTCGATCCGGGCGGCTTTTTTTTCGGGCGCCGCGTGGCGTACGGGCGCGCGCCGATGAAGGAGGAGCGACGATGACTGAAGACGAACGCGCGATCCGTGAGCTCGTGGACAACTGGTTCGTATCGAGCCGCCGCGGCGACCTGGCGACCGTGCTCGACCTGATCGCCGACGACGCGATCTTCATGGTGGCCGGCAGGCCGCCGTTCGACAAGGCGGCGTTTGCGGCCGCGTCGCGTGACGCGAACGCCGGGGGCGGGCCCGCGCCGACGATCGACGGCCGTTACCGGATCGACGAACTGCGCGTGCTGGGCGACTGGGCGTACATGCGCAATTTCATCGAGATCGAGGCGACTCCGCCGGGCGGCGAAACGATCCGCCGTTCCGGCCATACGCTGACGATCTTCCGCAAGGCCGACGGCCGCTGGCAGCTCGTCCGCGATGCCAATCTCGTGACGCTCGCGCATTGAGCGCGGCGGCGGGCGTGACGGTGCCGGCCGGTGCTCAGGCGGACGGACGTACCGCGCCCGCCGGCCGGGCACCGGCCAGCAACGGCGGGACGAGCAGATAAAGCAGCGCGGCCGCGGCCCAGACGAGCCCCGGCCACGTCGCGCGTGTCGCCGCATAGGTTGCGGTGACGACCAGCGGCCCCGCGACACCGATCAGGCTCGCCACGCTCGCGAGCGCGCCTTGCAGTTCACCCTGGCGCGCATCGTCGACTTGCCGCGCGAGCATCGCCTGCAGTGCCGGCAGCGTCATGCCGCCCGCGGCGAACAGCGGCAGCAGCGCGAACGGCACCCACGCGGCGGTCGCGAACGCAATCGCCACGAGCCCGAGCGCGTCGCCCGCGAGGCCCAGTGCGAGCGCGCGGCGCTCGCCGAGCCGCGCGATCAGCGGCCCGATCGCGAAAGCCTGCGCGAGTGCGTGACACGCCCCGTAGCCCGCCAGCGACAGCCCCGCGATCGGTGTCGACCACCCGAAATGTTCCTGGCCGTACAGGATCCACAGCGTGGCGGGCGCCTGCGACACCAGCGCCACGATCACGTAGATGCCGATCAGCGGCACGAGCGCCGGTGAGCCGGTCAGCCGGCGCAGGCTGGCGAACGGGTTGAGCGCGCCGGCCGTTTGGCCTTCGCGGGCCGAACGCGGCCGCGATTCCGGCAGCGCGCGCCAGACGAGCACGAGATTGAGCGCGTTGAGCACGGCGGCCGCGACGAACGGCGCGCGCACATGCAGCGCGCCGAGCAGGCCGCCGATCAACGGGCCCGCGATGAAGCCGATGCCCATCATCGCGCCGAGCTGGCCGAAGCGTCGCGCGCGGTCGGGTTCGGCCGTGACGTCGGTGACGTACGCAGTCGCGACCGCGACGTTCGCGCCGGTGATGCCCGCGATCAGCCGCCCGACGTAGAGCCAGGCGAGCGTCGGCGCGAGCGCCATCAGCAGGTAGTCGAGTGCGGCGCCCGCGAGCGACACGAGCAGGACGGGCCGGCGGCCGAAGCGGTCGCTCAGCGCGCCGAGCAGCGGTGCGCACAGGAACTGCGCGAACGCGTACAGCGCGAGCAGGATCCCGTAGTGGGTGTCGGTGCTGCCCGCATCGGCGAGCGAGCGCAGGAGCCCGGGGAGGATCGGCATCACGATCCCGACGCCGATCGCGTCGAGCAGGACCGTGGCCAGAATGGCAATCAGGGACGGATTCAAGAGGGTGACTCTATCGGTGATAGAGTGGCGATTATTCCACAACTTTCCCTATCGGTGATAGAGATGAAGGACACGGGAGCGCGGTTGACGCGCGACACGGTACTGCGCGCGGCGCTCGACCTGCTCGATGAGGTCGGCATCGATGGGCTGTCGACGCGGCGGCTCGCCGAGCGGCTCGGTGTGCAGTCGCCGACGCTTTACTGGCATTTCCGGAACAAGGCCGAACTGCTCGACGCGATGGCCGAGGCGATCATGCTCGAGCGGCACGATGCGTCGCTGCCGCGGCCGGGCGAGGCGTGGGATGCGTGGCTTCTCGACAACGCGCGCAGTTTTCGCCGCGCGCTGCTGGCCTATCGCGACGGCGCGCGCCTGCATGCCGGTACGCGGCCGCGGGCGCTGCATTTCAGCTCGATCGAACGCAAGGTCGCGCTGCTCGGCGAAGCGGGTTTCGCGCCGGACGAGGCGGTCGACGTGATGTATGCGCTGGGCCGCTTCGTGGTTGGATGGGTGCTGGAGGAACAGGCGGAGCCCGAAGGCGAGGCCGATGCGCCGCTGCCGGATGCGGCCGAGTATCCGTTGCTCGCCAAGGGCTGGGCTGCGCTGCGCGCGCGCGGCGGCGACGAAGCGTTCGAGCGCGGCGTCGCGCTGATCGTCGACGGCGCCCGCGCGCGCCTGGCAGCACGCGGGCGCGGCTGACGGTCAGGCCGGTGTGCCGCCGTCGAGCACGCGTTCGAGCGCGTCGAGCGCGTGGGCCGTGGCGTCCGGCGCGATGCAGTCGACGACGATCCGCTCCGGCATCGCGCGCAGCCAGGTGATCTGGCGCTTGCAGAGCTGGCGCGTCGCGAAGATGCCCTTGTCGCGCATCGTCCGGTAATCGGTGTCGCCGTCGAGGAATTCCCATGCCTGCCGGTAGCCGACGCAGCGCATCGACGGCAGGTCGGGATGGAGATCCTCGCGACGGCGCAGCCGCTCGACTTCGTCGATGAATCCCGCGTCGAGCATCGCATCGAAGCGCTGCGCGATCCGTGCGTGCAGTACCGCGCGATTGGACGGTTCGAGCGCGACCGGCACGAAGCGGTAAGCGGCGGCCGCATCGTCATTGCGTCGCGGGGCGGCGAGCAGTACCGACATCGGCTGCCCGCTCAGCATGAACACTTCGAGCGCCCGCTGGATCCGTTGCGAATCGTTCGGCGCGAGCCGCGCGGCCGTGTCGGGATCGACCTGCGAGAGTCGCGCGTGCAGGGCGGGCCAGCCATCGCGCGCGGCTTCCGCATCGAGCGTCGCACGCACGTCCGGATCGGCGCCGGGCAGGTCGTTGAGCCCCTGCGTCAGTGCCTTGTAGTACAGCATCGTGCCGCCCGCGAGCAGCGGCGTGCGGCCGCGCGCGATGATTTCGCCGATCAGGCGCAGCGTGTCGGCGCGGAAACTCGCGGCCGAATACGCGTCGGCCGGATCGATGATGTCGATCAGATGGTGCGGCACGCTCGCGCGCTCTTCGCGCGAAGGCTTCGCGGTGCCGATATCCATGTCGCGGTAGACGAGCGCCGAATCGACGCTGACGATCTCGATCGGGCGGCGCGCGGCGAGCGCCAGCGCCGCGGCCGTCTTGCCCGATGCGGTGGGGCCGAGCAGGCAGGCGATCGTCGTCGGAGAGGACTGCGGTGAAGCGCTCATTGTCCGCGCATGAACAGGCGGTCGAGATCGTTCAGCGTGAGCTGATACCACGTCGGCCGGCCGTGATTGCACTGGTCCGCGCGTTCGGTCGCCTCCATCTGCCGCAGCAGCGCGTTCATCTCGTCGAGCGTCAGGCGCCGGTTCGCGCGCACCGCGTGGTGGCAGGCGAGCGTGCCGAGCAGCTCGTGCTGGCGCTCGGTGAGCACGCGCGAGCCGCCGAACGCGTGCAGGTCGGCGAGTACCGCGCGCGCGAGCGACTGCAGGTCGGCATCCTTCAGCAGTGCCGGGACCGCGCGGATCGCGAGCGTCGTCGGTGACAGCACCGCCAGGTCGAAACCGAGCGATTCGAGCGTGTCGCGCTCTTCCTCGACCGTGCCGATCTCGACCGGCGTGGCCGTCATCGAGATCGGCAGCAGCAGCGCCTGCACGGCGACCGAGCGGTCGGCGAGCGCGTTCTTGAACTGTTCGTACAGGATCCGCTCGTGTGCCGCGTGCATGTCGACGATCACGAGCCCGTGCGCGTTCTGCGCGAGCACGTAAATGCCGTGGATCTGGCCGAGCGCGAAGCCGAGCGGCTGCTCGTCGTGCGCGGTGGCGGCGATCGGCGATACGGTGAAGCCGGGCAGCGGGGCGAGCGGCGTGTCGGCCGAATCGCGTGCGATGGTGGTCGTGCCGTCCGGTGTGCCGGCGCCGCTATCCTTGCGGCCGAACATCGCGTCGTAGAGCGCGAGCGGCTGCGCGACGGGCAGCGTACCCTGCGTCATCCGTGCCTGGCGCATCCAGGTGTTGCCTGCCGACGAGGACGACGGCGACGAAAAGCCGCTGCCGCCCGTGCCACCGATGCGGCCGGTCGCGTGGCCCTGGCTCTGCCCGAGCGGCGTGTCGAGGAACGACGACGGCCCGCGCGGTGCCGGTTCGATATGCGCGGCATGGCCGCCCGCCGTGGTTTCCGGCGACGCGCCCGCATGGCGCGCGAGTGCGCGCTGGACCGCATGGAACACGTACTGGTGGATCGAGCGCGAATCGCGGAAGCGTACCTCGATCTTCGACGGATGCACGTTCACGTCGACGGCCTCCGGCGGCAGGTCGAGAAACAGCACGTACGACGGGTAGCGGTCGCCGTGCAGCACGTCCTCGTAAGCCGCGCGCACCGCGTGCGTCAGCAGCTTGTCGCGCACGAAGCGGCCGTTCACGAAGAAATACTGCTGGTCGGCGCGCCCGCGGCTGGCGGTCGGCAGCCCGGCGCAGCCGTAGACGGCGAGCGGGCCGGCCTGTTCATCGAGCGGCAGGTGCGCGGTCGCGAAGCCGTCGCCGAGGATCTTCGCGACGCGCTGCGCGGGCTCGGTCGCATTCCAGTGCTCGACGGCCTTGCCGTTGTGCAGCACCGAGATCGCGACGTCCGGCCGCGCGAGCGCCGCGCGGCGGATCATTTCCAGGCAGTGGCCGAACTCGGTCTGCTCGCTCTTCAGGAACTTGCGCCGCGCGGGCGTGTTGAAGTACAGCTCGCGCACCTCGATCGTCGTGCCGGTCGCACCGGCGGCGGGCGACAGCACGCCCGTCTGCGCGTCGATCTTCATCGCATGCGCGGCATCGGCCGTCCGGCTCGTGATCGACATCTCGGCGACCGATGCGATCGACGCGAGCGCTTCGCCGCGGAAACCCAGCGTGGCGACCGCCTCGAGCTCCTCGAGCGAGCGGATCTTGCTGGTCGCATGGCGCATCAGCGCGAGCGCCAGCTCGTCGGGTGGAATCCCGCAGCCGTCGTCGGTGATCGAGATGCGCTTGACGCCGCCTTCTTCCAGCACGATGCGCAGCGTCGTGGCGCCGGCGTCCATCGCGTTCTCGAGCAGCTCCTTGACGACCGACGCCGGACGTTCGACGACCTCGCCGGCGGCGATCTGGCTGATCAACTGGTCTGGCAGGGGCTGGATCGCGCGCAGCGGGCGCGGAGCAGGGGCGGGCGTGTCGCCCGCGGCCGTTTCGGTGATTTCGGACATGGCCGAATTATAGCGAGGCGGCAGATGCGTGCCGGGGCGGCGGAGCGTTACGTTTTTTCACGGAGCCTTAAGGTAGTTTCGGTATCATGGCTCCGTTTCGCGCGCCGCCTTGGCCGGCGGGCGCTTCCGCCAAGCCTGGCCTGTTTCGGCCGTTCCGGCCCTATCGCCTTCGAGGAATCGCATTTGGATACGCTGCTTCATTTCGTCAACCTTGTCCTGCATATCGACGCCTTCCTCGGCGATTTCATCCGGCAGTACGGCGCGTGGGTCTATCTCGTGCTGTTCCTGATCGTGTTCTGCGAGACGGGGCTCGTCGTGTTCCCGTTCCTGCCGGGCGATTCGCTGCTGTTCATCGGCGGCGCGTTCGCGGCGACGGGCGAAATGAACGTCGGCGCGCTGATCGTGCTGCTGCTCGTCGCGGCGATCGCCGGCAACACCGTGAACTACCTGATCGGCCGCTGGGTCGGCCCGAAGGTGTTCAATACGCATATCCCGGTGCTCGAGCGCTTCCTTGACCGCGCCGCGCTGCAGAAGACCCACTCGTTCTACGACAAGCACGGCGGCAAGACGATCGTGCTCGCGCGCTTCATCCCGGTCGTGCGTACGTTCGCGCCGTTCGTCGCGGGCGCTTCGTCGATGAGCGCCGCGCGCTTCCAGCTATTCAACGTGATCGGCGCGCTGGTGTGGGTGCTGCTGCTCGTGCTGCTCGGGTATTTCTTCGGCAACATCCCGTTCATCCGCCAGTACCTGAACGTGATCGTGCTGGTCGGGATCGGTGCGGCGATCGTGCCGGTCGCGCTCGGCGCGGTGTGGAAGCTGGTGCGCGGGAAGCAGTCGGATAACGCGCAGAAGACGGGCGGGCGTTGAGCGGGGGCTTTGCTTCAGTCAATAAAAAAGCGTGGCGGGTGCCACGCTTTTTTTTCGTCCGGTGCCGCCGTCATGCGCTGCGATGCAAGAGCGGTGTTTCGGGCGTCGGGTATTGCGCGTCGCGGAACGTCTCGAGGATCACGCGGTTGGTGTCGCAGTACACCTGCCAGTAGTTTTCCGGTTGCGTGGACGGGCGCACGAACAGCAGCGGGCCTTCCGGCGTGAACTGCAGCACGCCGACGTCCGGCGCCGGGGTGGTCAGCACGTTCGGGATCTGCTGGATCGACGCTTTCAGGCGGTTGATCGCGTCGACCGCATCGACGCCGTTCGCGATCTTCGCGGTCAGGTCGACGCGACGATACGACGTTGCGCTGTAGTTGGCGATGTTGTCCGAGAAGATCTTGTTGTTGCCGACGATCGTCACGATGTTGTCCGGCGTGACGATCGTCGTGCCGAACAGGCCGAGCTCCTTGACCGTGCCCGTGACGCCGCCCGCGCTGATCACGTCGCCGATCTTGAACGGACGCAGCACCTGCATGAACACGCCTGCGGCGAAATGCGCGAGCAGGCCGCCCCAGGCGGTACCGATCGCGAGGCCGAGGCCGGCGAGCAGCGCGGCGAACGAGGTGGTCTGCACGCCGAAGATCTGCAGGATCGCGAGGATCAGCAGGATCGTCAGCAGCACGCCGACGACGGAGGTCAGGTAGTCGGTGAGTGTCGGGTCGACCTTGCCGCTGCGGCGCACGACCTTGCCGAGCAGGCGGGTGCCGATGCGGATCGCCCATCGGCCGACGAACCACAAGACGATCGCGGCGAGGAGGTTGAGGCCGAAGTCGAGGCCGCGAGTCATCAGGAATTGCTGGGCGGTGGCGAGATCGATCATGCGTTCTCCGAAGTCAGGGGTAGAAAGGGCGGCGCATGCACCGGGTGGGTGGCGCTTTTATAACCCGAGCCGGGAGGGGCGGCAACCTGTCTGACACTGCTTGACGTAATGGAAAACGGGCAGGACGCGGGTGCGTGCTGCCCGTTTTGGAGGCGTATTGGGATCGCGGCCGTGTGCGGCGCGCGAGCCGGATTTTGCCGTGATTACGACGCGGCGCGGCCGTAGGTGTCTTCGAAGCGGACGATGTCGTCCTCGCCGAGGTACGCGCCGGACTGGACTTCGATCAGTTCGAGCGGGATTTTGCCGGGGTTTTTGAGTCGATGTGGGGTGCCAAGCGGAATATATGTGGATTGATTTTCGGTAAGGATGATTTCCGCATCCCCGTTCGTCACAAGCGCGGTGCCCTTTACAACGATCCAGTGCTCCGCTCGGTGATGGTGCATCTGCAGGCTCAGTTGCGCGCCGGGCGCGACGATGATTCGCTTGACCTGGAAGCGATCACCGGCATCAATGCTTTCGTAGGATCCCCAGGGGCGAGGGACACGGCGATGCGTGACTGATTCGAGTCGTCCCGATACGTTGAGTTTTTCGACGACCTTCTTTACGTCCTGGACATGGTCGCGATGCGAGACGAGGACAGCGTCGGCAGTTTCAACAATCACGATATCCTGGACACCGATCGCGGCGACCATTCGGTGTTCCGCCCGGATGTATGAATTTGCGACCTTGTCCGAATAGATGTCGCCGGAGATGGTATTGCCTTGGTCGTCGTGCGCGGAGATATCGGCGAGAGCGCTCCATGAACCAACATCGCTCCAGCCGAGTTCGGCCGCGACAACCACGGCTGCACGCTCAGTCTTCTCCATGACTGCATAGTCAATGGAAATGTCCGGGCAAGTGGCAAACGCTTCGTTGTCGAGGCGTAGAAAATCGTAGTCCTGCTGTGCGCGCTCAAGCGCCAGTGCTGCATGCCGACTGATATCGGGTGCGTGCCGTGCGATATCGTCGAGATAGACCGACGCGTTTAGCAGAAACATACCGCTGTTCCAGTAGTAGCGACCGTCCCGGATGAGTTCGGCGGCGCGCTCGCGGTCGGGCTTTTCGACGAATGCATCGACAGCGTGAGCGCCATTGCCGGCCTCAAAGGCTTCACCGCAGCGGATATACCCATAGCCGGTATGCGGCTCGGTAGGCGGAATACCGAATGTGACGAGGTGTCCCTGCTTTGCGATTGCGACCGCTGTGTCGACGGCAGCGACGAATGCCGGCAAATTCTGCACCACGTGGTCGGACGGCAGCACAAGAAGCAACGCGTCCGGATCGTCGCGCAATGCGATATGCGCCGCGACAGCAATCGCCGGCGCAGTGTTGCGACCGAGCGGTTCCAGCACGATGGCTTGTGGCTTGATCCCGGTGTGCTGGAGTTGTTCGGCAACCATGAAGCGATGCGCATGATTCGCGACAACGACGGGAGGCGCGACTCCCGGCATTTCACTCGCACGCAGGACGGTTTGCTGGATAAGGGTCTGTTCACCCGCCAGCTTCAGGTACTGCTTCGGGTAGTTGCTACGGGACATCGGCCACAGTCGACTGCCGTTGCCGCCGCATAGGATGATCGGGTGGATACTCATGCGGGGAATGCCTGGGCCGGGCGTCAGTTGTCGGGGCGAGCCATTCTAGCAAAGCAGGTGCTACGAAGTGTCAATTCGGTTGCCTGTAGCTGCCGCGTAAGCACGGCTAGACCGAGTGTCCTCGCGTCATGACTTGTCGATACCGCCACGAAAGGTGCCGCAAAATATTGCGAGCCCAGCGAAATGCCTTTACGTAAGGGCGTGAGCGGTCCTGTGCGACGGTTTTAAGCGGGCGCGCGGCAGCCTCCGACAGCTGGCTGACGACAGCTTCGGGGGTTGTGAAGAGTTGGAGCTCCCAGTCCCAGTAAAGCGGATAGTGCAGCAGGGCGCCCGCCACCAGCATATCGAGTGACAAAGTCCGCTCCCGCCAAGGCAGCGGCCAGAGATCGTCGTCGGTGAGGCCCCAGCCGGCGTAGAACGGCAGCCCGTAAGTACAGACTGTCTTGCCGCGCAGCAGCGCGTCGAATCCGGCGAGCGACGAAAGCGTGTGAACTTCATCGACAGCCTCGATCAGCGAGATCATGTCTGACTCGGAGTCGACGACGTTTGCCAGTTGGGTGGCGTCGACAAGACCGTTCCGGTTCCCGGACAGTACATCCGGGTGGGGCTTGTACACAATGAATGCATCGGGGCGGCGCTCGCGTACGCGGCGCAGCAGTGTGTCGATATTGTCGATCCCGCGTGTGCCGAGGCGAATTGATGCGTCATCGGCGACCTGCCCAACTACAAGCACGACTTTTTTATCGGCTGGGGCCAACCAGGCAGGTGCCCTGCGCCCGAGGTTGTATTTGGTGATGCCGGCTGCCACGATTCGACTTCGTAATGCCGCAGCGCGTGCTAGCTCTTCTGGAGGGAATTCCACCGTGTTGAGCAGAGTCGACAGATCGCTCGGCGAACTGGCGTCGAAATAAAGCCCGCGTCGGTCGATGACCTGACTGCGTGGTGCAGACAGGTCGGAACCCAGGCCAGAGGAATGGATGAAGCCGTCTTCCATCCGTACCCGTGGTGTAGAGGAGGGCAGCGTTGTCGCGTCGCGCGCGCCCCATAAAACTGCATGTTCGTTGGCGCCAAGCGTGATCGGTTGCGTACTCCAGCGCAGGCGACCGCCACCCGCAATCAAATAGGGCGTCGCAAAAGGGCGTTTCCACCACTGAAAGCAGATGCCGGTAATGCGTTGGAGATCGGCGAAACGGTGCGCAACCGCATGTTGTAGATCGATAGCATCGAGAATTGCGTCTAGCGTGCCTAGCGCATACGTCTCGAGGTCGAGGTAACGGGCCGAGCGGGAAAAGGTGGCTTCAAACAGCGCGGCGAGTGTGGGGCGCGCGTGACGGCCAGGCAGTGGCTGCGCATCGTTCGTGAGTCCCCAGCCTGCGTAATAGGGGGCACCGAATACATGGACGGGCACGCCGGCGAGCAATGCAGCCATGCCTTCCGAGGCGGCAACTGTGTAGAGATGGGTTATATGTCTCAGGACATCGCGTAATGAACTCGCGCTGGAGAGGAGCCGCACGTTATGAGGCAACCGTGTCCGCTCCGACAGCCACGCACCCCTTCCAGGATCGTTACTACGCAAGATCCAGATCTGCGCGCCAGATTGAAATTCCGTGAGCTGCTGGAGCAGCGCGGAGAATTGACGACGCCGTTCGCGTGCAGGGACGCCCACGTCGATCGCTGAGCGGATGCGCTCGTCCATGACAACAACATGCTTGCTTCCGTCTCTGAGGCGCAGCGCATCCGGTAACGGATCGATCCGGCTGCGCAGATGCAGGGCGTCAGTCTCAAGTACGCGCGACATCAGGTTTGTGATCCGCTCCGATTCGCCGAGCCGAGGTTCTGAGCCGAGAATTGCGTCGAGCGAGTCAATTAGTGCATTCTGCGGCGCCGCTCCGGCGGGCGCTTCGAACCACGACAGCCACGCTGCGGAAGGGAATGGCCGTGCAGCGAGTGGCCCGGGCAGGACTACCGTGTTCGCCAGTGTCGTTGAGTGCTGGGGGAGGGAGGCGCGTCGGTGTCGCCATGGCGTAGATGCTTTCATGGCGCGTAGCATGCGCCATGTCTGCGTCGCATAACGTGGCGATTCGAGGCGGGACATTCAGAAGCGCGTCAAGCGAGTGAGTCGAGGAACGTGTCGACTCGATCAAAATGTTCGGACCAAGTCGGTTCGCGAAAATGGGCAATACGGGCCATCTGAGCGGAGCGTTCGGGGCTGTCGGCCGGCACGTACGCGAGGATTCTGCTGATCCACCCGGTGCCGTCAAGCGGGTCGAGATAGTCGGGCATGTCGGCCGCGATTTCCCGGAAGATCGCAAGATTGCTGGCGATGACCGGTACGCGCAGCATCAGTGCCTCGACGAGCGGCAGGCCGTAGCCTTCGACGAACGACGGAAAGAGGAGCGCCCGCGCATGGCGGAGCAGTGCATGCAGGCGTTCATCGGAGCAATTTGATTCTTCGTGTACCAGGCCGCGCAGCTCGGCGCAGCGCTCGAGCATATCGATGACGTTCTCGCATTCCCAGCCGCGTCGACCGACGATTACGAGTCGCGGCGCTGCTGCTCCGAATTGCTCCGCGAGCCGCCGCCAGAGGTGCAGGACAAACCAATGGTTCTTGCGTGGCTCGATGGTGCCGAGCATGACGAAGTAAGGCGCGTCGAGAGGCGGGAGGGGCGATGCGAGACAGGGGACAGCCGGCGCGAGATGCGCGACGACGCTGGGCGGCATCGGAAGGTTGGCGCGACTGGCCTCTGTGGCAAGTTCATCAAGTGTTGCCTGTGAGTTCGCGATCAGGCCACTTGCGTGCATTAAGGCCGTACGGATGCGTAATCGATGCGTCGCGTCAACTCCCGAACGACAGTATTCCGCATGTGTAAGCGGAATGAGATCGTGAACCATGAAAACTGGATGTGCGTTGAGTGTCCGCATGGCCCGGTAGTAACGAGGAAACTCCATCCCGTTGTGGCTCGTATGCAACAACACGGCTCGCTCAAATCGATTTGAACTGAAGCGGTTCAGGAGCGCCCGTGCGACGATCAAGCGCACTTCGTTTCTTTTGCGTCCGGGGGAAAGCAGCAGATTGAAGATACGTTGCGAGTTGCTTTCACTCAGAACAGTCGAGAAGCCGCGCTCACTGAATACCGCCCGTGCAGAATTTCCGTACCGATTGATATACGCGAGTCCAACACGGTCTACCCCAGTGGGAAGGAGCCCGTCGTAATGGCGCGTAGTCAGGCGTGTGACGTCGAGAAGAATGTTTGTCACTCAATTGAAATTACAGTGTGCTGACGGGCGATGGCGGCCACGTCGCAGGGCTGCTTTGCGGCCCTGTTTATATGGCATGACTTGATGCAACAATTTTCTAGCCGCTTATTCTATGGCATGTTGCGTTGTGCGACAATTCGCGCCAGTCTATATTCATCGAACGCATCACATGCCACATCTGCTCAGTCGTGCCGTACTACCCGCCTTGATGGTCAGTGTGCTTGCCGGGTGCTCCATTGTCCCGACGTCGGGACCAAGCACCGCACGTATTAATCAAGTCGCCGACTCCTCGAACGACGCAGCCGACGCCGTTGGCATCCAGGTCGTCGATATGACCGACGACGTCGCGCGCAAGCTTTACGCGGAGCGTGGGCAGGCAGATTTTGCAACAACGCTTGGCGATGCTACTCAGTTCCGGCAGCAACTTGGTGTGGGCGATTCGATTGAAGTATCAATCTGGGAGGCTCCTCCAGCAACACTTTTCGGTGCGCTGCAAGGCGATGGCAGAGGTGGCCCGACCAATGCACGCGTTACAGTCCTCCCCGATCAAATCATCGATGGAAGTGGCATGATCAATGTGCCATTCATCGGTAACGTGCGGGCCATCGGCCGAACGCCAGTGCAATTGGCAAGCGATATTACCGCGCGCCTGAAGAACATTGCGCACGATCCACAGGTGCTTGTGAAACTGTCGCAAAATGCAACTTCATACGTCACCGTCGTCGGGGACGTTGCGAACAGCAACCGCATGCAGTTGTCAGCACGCGGCGAGCGCTTGCTGGATGCTCTGGCAAACGCCGGCGGCGTTCGTCAACCGATTGACAAGATCACTCTGCAGGTTACACGTGGCAACAAGGTTGTATCGCTACCGCTGCAGACGGTAATCCGCGATCCGAGGCAAAACGTGCCGCTGCGCGCGGGAGACGTTGTGACCGCTCTGTTCCAGCCTTATAGTTTCATGGCGCTCGGAGCGACCGGTAAGAACGAGGAAATTAATTTTGAAGCGCAAGGCATCACGCTTGCGCAAGCACTCGCGCGGGCAGGTGGGCTCCAGGACTCTCGCTCCGATGCCAAGGGGGTGTTCGTGTTTCGAATGGAAAAAGCGAATGCACTTTCATGGCCCAACTCACCAGTCCGAACCACGGCGGATGGCAAAGTTCCGGTCATCTATCGGCTCAATTTACGCGACCCGAGTTCCTTTTTCATCTCGCAGAGTTTTATGATGGATAACAGAGATTTGCTGTATGTCTCGAACGCCCCGATAACTGAGATTCAAAAAGTACTCAATTTAGTGTTTTCCGTTGCTTATCCGGTCGTAACTGGTGTGCAGACATTTAAGTGATATAAAGTGATTTCGATGGTTGCCAGCATTGAGCATTGTCAACGTTGGGGGTTCGTGCTGGTACCTGGTGAATTTTGATGGCTTGTAAAAATTGATTGGACTGCTTAGGAATTGTAGTGGATTTCTCTGTTCGTAACGGGGTTATTCTCGACGCTTAATTGACTTTGATTTATGTTATTGATTGTGATTAGGGGCGTTGGCCGTTAAAGATCAAAGGTCAAGTGTCGATCGCTAGTAGACGCTCTGATTACGTATGTATAGATGAATTTTCGGTGCGAGGGGCTCGGCCGCACCAAAGAGTTTTGGCGATGTATTTTGCGAATAATCTAATCTGATTTCGTTTGCTCGCAAAGCTACACTTCGCATCGCCTTCCTTCCACCGTGATGGTAAGGCAGATTGATTAATTCATCTTCGGCTGTCATTCTGCTTGAGATAGAGGAATCAATCTTCGATTGCATGCTTTGATCTCATCCTGAGTCCCGGCGATACATTCCACGGTGTGACATCCCAAAGGGTATTGGTGCGATCGCATAGTTTCTAGTTCCGCGCTGTCGTGATAGTGTTGTTTATAAATGACAATCTTGGAATTTAAGGATAAATGATTTAAATTGTCACTTCCGACAACAGGTGCGCCGTGCTATTTATGAACATGCGAGTAAGTGGTGGTGCGTAATCCCAAAGTCGGAGTGGGTGGCCGCGCTGCTGACGAGACCCTCGCGTTTGCAATGGAAGATTGCTGAAGGTATGAAGTAAGTGATTGGCTCGTGGAGCCCACTTTTATTCGTGGTGAACTTACAGTAAATATTATGCAAATAATACATCTAAATAATGAGATCCGAGATAAATTCGCGCGTTGTAATGTCAAGCTTGAGGAGGGTCTTTCCATTTTGAAGTGGGAGGGGCCGATCGAGATTGAGGAGTTTGCGTCGTTTAAAACGGATCATCTTTATTCGAATGGCTCGTTTAGTTACGCGTACTCCTACTTGCCTCTTGATACGAAGGTCGGACGCTATTGCTCCATCGCTTACGGCATATCAAGCCTTGGGAATTCTCACCCGCTCCATTATGTGAGTGGGCACCCATTTCTAATTGATGGCGGTGAGTGGCATGAAATGGCACGGAGAAATGGATCAGATTGGGATGTAATTTTGCCTCACGAGAGACATTATGGCCCGATTGAAATTGGAAGTGACTGCTGGATTGGTTCTGGTGTTCGAATTAAAGGTGGCGTAAAAATCGGCAATGGTTCCGTAATTGCGGCAGGTTCGATCGTCACGAAAGACGTACCGCCATTCACAATGGTTGCAGGCGTTCCGGCGAAGGTTGTCAAGACGAGATTCAGTGAAAAAGTCACTGAGATGATGCTTGAAACAGAATGGTGGAATTACGCTTATTGGGATATGAAGGGACTGGCTTTCGATAAACCAGAAAAATTTGTCAATGAGTTTATGGAAATAAAGCCGACACTTAAGCCATTCAAGCCGCGCGTATTTTCCGTGCGCGATATTCTTGTAATGTAAAACGAGGCAAGCATTTTCGAGTGATGAAGATGCTCGAGATGGCGGCGGTGGTAAGGTGCGAGGCCCACTAGCCGCCACTTATTGTCCCGAGAATGTCAGACGAAAAATGACGTGAAAATATGCACTTCGGGCGCTGAGATTTCAGCTGGACTTCCAGCTATCTTTTTCGTAATCGAAAAATTCAAAATCGCATCGATAGAACTCAAATATTAACTGAGCGAGTTCTTCGTTAAGTTCAAGCTGGTGTGATTCGGTTTTGCTTTCGGTGCTGTTATCTCGTTTCGAGAATTGAGTTTCAATTCCAAGATCTTGAGAAAATATCCGCTCGAGATCTTGTGAAAAATTCTCAAAGCGAACCAATTTGAGGTTTGATGCGAGATCGGCCGCGTTCAAGAGTAATTGCGGGCGCCAGTGAATATCTGACGGAGATGCCGGGTTGCACGCAAATCGTATGAAGGACTGAAATGATGGGATGCCGTCAGCGTTGAAATTCTCTCGGCGATATGTCGAATTTCGCATCTCGCTAAATAAAATTTCGCGCCGAATATAGTTTGTATATTCGCGTTCGCTTGCGCGGGTTCCGACAACCTTGTCTCTGTAGCAGGATTTCAACCGATCGTAAGGATTTCGGCAAAACGTCACCCACACGCAGTGCTCAAGGATGTTTTCTGAGACGACCATACGCAATACCTCATGTGAGATATTGTGAATAATATCGAAGGTAGTTGCGTGTTGGCCGTGGTGATATTTTTCAACGGGCAAGTCAAGCGCACCAGGATACATATGATTGATTAACGCGCGCTTAACGGATGTGCAACCGATTTTCTCGACATGCTTGAACACCACGTTAGAATTTGGTGTGCGAAGTACTCCCGACTCAATCACTTCGTGCCCAAAAGGTTGCTCCAGAAGCATGCGCATTGCCTCCGACCCGGGCGATAATTTCCGTCGCAGATTGCGAATCCCATCTGGCAAATCGATTGCGGATGATGTTGCTTGATCCCCAAAGCCGGTGGTTGATGTTATTTCGGTCATTTTGTATTTTACTGTCTGTAAATCACATTGGAGTCAAGTATCACAATTGGGATGCTTGACACGTAGCCTCGCTTTGCAATGTGCATAATGCAATGCAGTCAGTTCATCATCCATCGAAGTGCTCGGCCGGCAACTGCATCAAATTTATGTGAATACCAAAGCTTCCCAAAAGGATCAATGAGTTTTGCTCCAGCGCGAACTCTGGCTTTCTGGCGTACGCGCTTCATTGCTGCCTCATACAATCCCTTGTCTATCGTAGTCGGATTAAACTTATCGACATACATTCGATACCAATCAAGAAACATTATGCAGTTCATCCACTGCATATTCGACTTGTACGCCCAGAAGTATTTGGGAAAACACAATCCGGCTTGCCATGGGTCAAGCACTAACAGATGGCGCGTAATGAAGTCTTCATGCGCAGCCAGAATATGCTGTGGCGTATCGTTGTGAAATTGAGGTACTGAGTATCCCAATTTCTTTGCAAAAGTGACGCCTAGATATTGTTCCACTGCGAGTCTTGATCGAAACTTTCGATCAAGATAAGACGAGTGCTTCGCAAATTTGTGTCGCTCATAATGTGATGCGTCATCCTTCGTCATCAACGGTGCAGACCAATATTTTAGCAATTGCTCCGCTGTTGAAAAATGAAACCAATCACTCACATGAAACGGCATGTGCTCGAAGATTGTCGGATCCAGTGTAAAAAATGCGCTTGTAGCTATGCGATCTTCCCCGTGGGGATCGATTTTCCGGAATGTATCGTATTGTTCAAGAAAGCCCGCGTGTTCGAGAGAGCAGTCTGTTCGGAGTTTGATCGCGTATCGAGTCTTGACCTGCTCGAGTCCGGCGAGTGTACTCACCAGTTGTCGATTAAGATTGCTCGGTTTGTCATCAAACTTGACTCCAGGCAACGACCCGGGATCTTTTGATCGAATAATTTTATCAACGGGAGCATTGTGAGGGACTTCGACTCCTTCCCACGTTGAAAGAATAATGCTCGCATTTGGAAGCGTTGCGCGAGTCACATTGGCGAAGTTCAGGAATGAATCGCCATTTGATGATGTGAATGGAGTTACGTTTCCTTGAAAGACAATCGTTATGTCGGCCGTGGAAATCATGTTGTATACGAGTATCTAATATTGTTTATCCAAGAATCGTCAGATTCTCCCATGTCATCTGAAGGTGACTGGTTGTCAAGTTCGATTCGGTAGACGTCGTTTCAATAGTTCAAATTCGTCAGGGGTACCGCAGAAATCAATGTCGGCCGTGTCAATCAAGTCATACTTAATTACTGCGCCATCATCGATAAGATGATTGTAGAGGGGCGCAATATAATATTCGCCTTTGACTGTGGATTCCGTCTTTCTGGCGTACTCTAAAGCTGATTCGAAATCAGAACGTCGCTTGAAATAATATAAGCCGTCGCTACACAAATTGGATATGCGTTCCTTCTCCGTGGTGCGAACGACTCGCTGATCTGCTCCAGGGGCGACAAATGACCAATGATCGCCGCTGCCTTCGAATACCTCGAGATATCCATCGCAATCGCCAACAAACTCTGGTTTTCGATAATGATATCGGAACGTATCGATATTGAAGATGTATAGCGGCTCATCGTCCGGTGTATCGCCGAGCCCAAGAGACACCGTCTCAGCTTGACCGCGCGTGTCGTAGTGAAGCGATTTTACCGTATAGTTTTCGACGCTGAGTCGCGAAAGCTCTCGTTCAACGAATGCCGGCGTATCGTAATCCTGTCTTGTTATAAACAGAAAGCGATCCGTATTAAAATAGTGATCGAAGCTGCGCACTGCTCGCGCGAACACGGATTCGCCGGCGAGATCCAGTTGAAACTTGGGTTTCGTGAATCCGGCCTTAAAGAACCGACTGCTCAGTCCGACCATTGGAATGACGATCAAGACTCACCTCCGAAGATATTCCAAAATATTGGCTATATAAGCGCAATGCGTTAATAAAGAGTGCTCGCTGTCGCTGCGGTTGATCCGCGTGAAGCGGCAGCATAGATAGAAAGAGCAAAATTGTATGGGGTATCGCGTTCGCGAACGAAATTCCGGGAATGAATTCGCCGTTAACGAACAGTTTCTGAATGGTTATTAAGCGATCATCCAGATCAAATTCGAGCTTGGCTCCGCCGGCTTCGTCGACGATCCGATAGCGACCGGCAATAATAAAATCGTATAGACCTATGAATGAGTGACAAAGTTTTGCCAGATCATACATTTGATCCCCGTGAATGGTGAGCTCTAACCTCTGGTTGAGTCCGCGGGGATCCACAACCTTAATGCTATTGCCTCGCGAATCGAATAGAATATTGCTGAAACAAAGGTCGCCGTGACCGATCGAAAGTACGCAATCGGCGGCACAAGCATACTCGATGCACTGATTTGCGATTTCGTAGACTGATGGCAGTAGTCGAGATCCGTACCTGGCGGGCGCACTAAGCGACAATCCGCTGGATTTTGAAAATTCTTCGAGTCGTGAGAGCGTTTTTTCACGATAGAGCATACGCGCATCTTCGGAAATCTTCTCATGCTCGATGTCGGTAGGGCAGCTCTCGCGCGCGATCTGAAAATATCGCTCGAGCAATTTGACAATGCGAGCCCAAAAAAATACCGGATTATGGCCGTGAACGAAAATCTCGTTCAACGGAGTCATCGGAAGATATTCGAGCGCATAATAGGTAGAGCCGGCGGTGTCAACACCCCTATCGATGAGTTGGGGCGCAAAGCGCCTCATGCTGACTGGTAAGCTGGCAAACCAGTTGGCCTCCGCCATTATTTTTATTGACGGATCGCCGCGCTTGGTTAGCACGCCAGAGCGTATGTCAAGTGAATTGAATGAGCGCTGAGTGGTGATGCTGGCGCGTGATTTAAAGTATGTATTTACGTGACCCAAATCATGCCACTGACGAATCGTCTTTAGTGGCAGCGCGTGCATTTTTGCGTAGTTGCGTACGGCAGAAACAAAATCACGCTTTGAAAGGGTGAGAGCCTTTACCAGAGCGCGTGCATTGGAAAAGGAGAAGTATCCGCACCAGACCACTTCGTTAAGCTCTGCGATACTCTCGGTTTCCCAAGGGTAGTCGTCATCGGTTTCTGCTACTCCAATTGCGTCTGATTCCGTAGGAAATTCGCTGATTAGCGTATCTCCATGGAGTAACCCAACCGAGTTGCTTGCAACGTCGCTACTGTTCAAAACATACAGGATCGAATCTACCAGGGTAAAATCATCTGGCACAGCTACCCGTTCGATACCAAGTGAATTTAGTAGCGACCGTTCATTAATGGCGGGGTGAAACGATTCGGGTAGCGTAAGCGTGATCCGGCGCTCGGGGAAGGCCGCGCGCAACTGCTGAACCTGATGCTCAATCAGTTTCTTGTTTCCGATTGGTAACATGCAGGGCGGGATCTTCCCGAACTCAATTTGAAACTCTGGCGTTACATAGCCCCCGGAATTGATAATTAGCATTATTTTATTCCTACGATGGTTTTTATTTCATCATACGATTTTCCGATGAATTCATCGGGCCGAATGGCTTTGTCGTCAACATAAAAGCCTTCAGTTCCGCACCACGGCTTTCCGACGTAGATCTCATCATACGGTACATTGTGGCGATCAAGCCAATTAATAATAACAGGCAATGTATTCGCCGTAATTTTTCCGATATTGCCTTCGTAGGTGCGCATATTCCGGCTGGTCGAGATGACGATCTGAAATCCTTTTGCGCGATACTCATGAAGACGCGAAATGACTTCTTGCCGCGGCGTTGACTCAAGATAATTTCCATCGCGCGTCGAGCAGATCGTGTCGTCAAGGTCCATGATAATTCGTCTCATATGATCGGTGCTCTCGGTTGGGATCGGCGATGTTTGATTCGGTGATGTGTTATGTATCGGGCGTATCAGAATCACGCCCAACTTGCTTGTTCCGGGCGTAAAAATCCCGATACTTTACATTGTGGCGTTGTATGCGTGAAATGCTTCGTCAACACTGTTGTAGCTGACAAGCTCTCCGTTTGTCAGTAATGCAGCGCTATCGCAGTGCGCGCGAATGTAGCCAGGATCGTGTGAAACTATGATCATTGCTCTATCTCGCCGCTTTTCGAATAGCTCATAGTGGCATTTTTCGTGAAACCGCTGATCCCCAACCGCAACGATTTCGTCGATTAAAAAACAATCGAATTCAATTGCCATGGAAATCGCGAATGCAAGTCGCGCTCGCATACCAGACGAATATTTCTTTACTGGCTCTCTTAAGTATGCTCCCAGCTCCGAAAAATTTTCGACGAACGGAATGGCGCGCTTAATTGGAGCATTATAGATTCTGCATACAAAGCGCAGATTATCAAGGCCAGTCAAGCTGCCTTGAAAGGCACCGCCGAACGCGAGCGGCCAAGAAATGGACATGTTGCGCTGCACGCGGCCACGGGTCGGAAGCTCCGCGCCACTGATCAGTCGGATCAGTGTCGATTTGCCCGCGCCATTGCGACCCAATATTCCGATTTTTTGACCTTTCTCGACCTGTAGGTTGAGTCCCTTCAGCACCTCGCGCGGACCGCTCCTCGTCTGATACGTCTTGTGCACATTAGTAAGCGAAATCATTGAGGTTCAACCCTTTTGCCTGTTTCTCTGGCCATGAACAGTCCAGCGAATATGAGGATGAGGTCAACTATTGCAAAATAAGCCCAATCATAATGAAACTTTAGGGGGGCGCCGAAATAACCTTCTCGAAGCATTTCGACTCCGTTCACCATAGGCATATAAAGAGCGAGCCGCTGCAGCGACTGCGGCAACCAATCGACCATAAAAGCGGCACCAGAGAGTGGGAACGTTAAGTATGTAATCGTGTGCCACACTCGGTCGATAGTTTCGGAACGCTCTGACAGGGAGCCAATAACAAGCCCGAGGCCAACTGCATAACCGATCAATAGTGCCCAACCTTCAGCGATTTTTAGAACATCGCTAGGCGGCTTGGCAAGGCCAGTTGAAATGAAAACCAAGGCGAGGACGATAAAAGAAATTGTCGCGCCTGCGATTTCCAGCAGAATACGAGCGACAAAAATATCGAGTACGCGAACGTTTCGATGAAATAGCAGGCTAAGGTTGGGCTCGATAGCGAGATTGCAACGATTTACCGCGTTGCGCCAGACGAGAACAGACGAATAACCGGTGAGGGCGAAGGGGGTTATCGGTACGTTTGCGACGTGCTCGACCTTCACCATGCTCCAAAGGAGGGTGATGCCGAGCGTGAACAACATGGGCTCAAAAAATAGCCACATGAATCCGATATTGTGTCGCCCATATCGCGTCAATATTTCACGCATAAGTAGCGCTCCGATCACGCGGCGCTGAATATCGAACGACCTTCGGAGTGATGTGCCGGTGTTCATTTCAATCGCGATGTTCCTTGATGCCGGCGATCAGTAGCGATACGACCCCCCATGACACCATGCCGAGAATGAAGGTCGCCAGAATGCTGCGAATGCGACGCGGTTCAAGTGCCATATCAGGAGTGTTAGGTTGTACGATGCGCTCAAGATACAGTTGCTTGCGTTGAGCGTCTGCTCGAGCGATCTCCAGTGAACTCAGAGCTGACGTTAATTGTTTCTGTGCGAATTGGGCGTCAAGCTGAAGACGCTCGTATTCTACGGTCTTTCCAGAAAGCGACCCTTTGTCCCCTGTTACCCCGCCCGTCGCGGATGCAATTTGCCGTTGGATTGCTTCTATATTGGTTTTTAGAGCGGCAATCTGTGGGTTGGCCGGAGAAATGGATGATACTTGCGCAAGCTGCGTTTGGTTTGAAAATAACTGGGCTTGCAAAGACGCAACTTGTTGGAGTTGAAGCTGCGATTGTTTTTCGGGATCAAAAACGGTATGGCTGTTCCGGAAGTTTGCAAGAGCAATGGTCGCGTCTTTTGCTTTGGTTGCGGCTAAATCAACTTCTCGTTGTGCAAATCGGATCGAATCATCGGCCGCTCGCGCATTCATTGAGTTAACGAGGTGTTCGCTTTGAGTCAGCAGCGACTCGTTAATGGAACGCGCATCTTGGGCAGTAAAAGCGCGCACTTTAAGGGTCGTGATTGCTGATGCGGTGTCAAGTTGAACGTCGACAATATTTTTTTGATAGAAGCGCAACAACTCTTCAAACGAGTTGTCGTGAATTATTCCGGGGAATCGGCTGAAAATATCCCCGTGAGTACCATAAATATTTCGAATATAGTTTTTATTGTTTAGCTCGGCGAGAGCATCCCGCGATTGAATGTAATCAATAACAGGATATGCGTCGTCGGTTACGCGAGCAATGCCGGTTCCCTGGAGTAATGCGCCAAAGGTGCTGCTCGGAGTTTGACGTTGAGCGCTTCGCACCACAAATCGGGATTCCGACACGTAGATGTCTGAAGAGATCAAGCCGAAATAAATTACAGCGATTGTGGTAGGTAAGACCACGGTCGCCGCAAATATCCGGTTCATCCCCTTAATTCGGTCGATGATGCTTCTTTTGTTTCCAGGTGGCGGCAGCGCGCCTTGGCTGCTAGATACGTTTTCCAACTTTTTCCCAAACAGGTTGGCTCTCTAACTCTTTTGGGTTTCGCTAGGCGGCAACGTTAAAAGAGTAAAGAATTGTCAAGTTACCGCGATACAGTCCCGGTTGTACCGAGGGATGGATCTGTCCAAGGTCGTGCTCCATGTCCGGTAACGGGCGAGCGCAACGGCATGTTCAATACTTCCCGTGCAACGGGCGGTGCTGTCCGAGGTAGTGATACCGTTCGGAGCACATGCGGCACCGGCTTAGAGCAAGGCGGCTGATTATAACCAGTTGGAAATGAAGGCGCCATCTCGGGGGGCAATATTGCGACACTCTGCGAACTTTCATGCGACCGTCATATGACTTTTTCGGGGCGTGTTGTATCCTCGGCGCCTCAACAATGCCGCATGTGCCGAACCGAAGCATGCCGGGGCGACTTGGCCGCGGCGATGAGTATTGGTGTCCGTCGCTGCTCTACCTTCCCTGAACTCCAATGCGTCGCTCCTTTTTGGTTTTGCAAGGCACTGCTTCTCCATTTTTTTGCCGCCTTGCTGCAGCTCTGCGTGAGCGGGGGCATCGGGTGCGTCGCGTCAATTTTTGCGGAGGCGATCTTGTGTACGGAGGGGGAGGGGCGGCTTGGAACTACGCGGGTAAGGCGGACGATTTGGCCGATTGGTATGCGGACGTCACGCGTGCCACGGATTTTTCGGATGTTGTCATGTTCGGTGACTGCCGTGAAATTCACCGCCATATGCATCCCATTTCGGCATCGGGGGGGATGCGTGTGCATGTGTTCGAAGAGGGATATGTCCGCCCGCATTGGGTAACTCTCGAGCGCCACGGTGTCAATGGCAGGTCGCTGTTGCCTCGTGACCCCAGCTGGTACCTCGACCGGCGCTCGACTACGCCACCCAGTCGGCCTGGTCGTCCGACTGGGTACAACTTGTATGAGCGTACGTTTCATGATATCCGCTACCGCGGCGCAAACGCTCTTTTTGCCAGTAAATTCCCTCATTACCGTAGCCACCGGCCAAGGAACGGATTCGCCGAATATTCGGGATTAGCCGTGCGAGCTTTGCGTCAACGGTGGTTTAATCACGAGTCGGATAAAGTAACTCGCGAGCTACTTACTTCGTCGCATCCGTATTACCTATTCCCATTGCAACTGAATTCGGATGCGCAGATTGTTGTTCATTCGCCTTTTTATAGTGTGCGGGCGGCAATAGAGTATGTTGTCCATTCATTTGCGAGATGCTCGCCATCGAGCTCGTTTCTGGTGATTAAGAATCATCCGCTCGATACGGGGTTAATTGATTATAAAAATTTTGTGTTTGAGTTGGCTGCGGCGTTGAATATCAGTCATCGCGTGCGTTTCATTGATGCTGGGCATTTGCCGACGCTTCTCGAGCACTCCAGGGGGGTTGTGGTTGTCAATAGTACAGTCGGAATTTCGGCGTTGTACCATCAGCGCCCTCTGATTGCGCTTGGTTCGGCGATTTATGACCTTCCGGGCCTGACATGGCAAGGTGGGATTGACAGTTTCTGGGGGCAAGAAGCATTGCCGGATATGTATTTATATTGGGCGTTCCTCGATTATGTAATTCACCATACTCAGATTAATGGGGATTTTTATACAGATACCGGCATCGGCATGGCAGTGCAGAGCTCAGTGACCCGCCTCGAGGGAGAGCATGACTAGAGCTATACCTTCGTGTGTAGTGATCACGGGGGCGAGCGCCGGGCTCGGGCGTTCGCTCGCGCACACCTATGCAGGCCCAGGAATCACGTTAGGGCTTGTCGGCCGAGACTCGCGGAGATTGGAAGAGAGTGCTGTTGCGTGTCGCGCGCGAGGCGCAGAGGTTGCGATCTGTTCATGTGATGTGCGCGAAGCATCAGTATTGGCGGAATGGCTGAACCAATTCGATCGTATTCATCCGATTGATTTGCTAGTGGCCAATGCGGGCGTCGCAAGTACGCTAGCCTCCGCTT
The DNA here is from genome assembly GCF_019425585.1 of Burkholderia sp. COPS. NCBI lineage: Bacteria > Pseudomonadati > Pseudomonadota > Betaproteobacteria > Burkholderiales > Burkholderiaceae > Burkholderia > Burkholderia sp. COPS. The sequence continues at coordinate 57,440 of NZ_WIXR01000041.1, forward strand.
CAGATTGGGAAGGGCGAGAGAGAATCGAGTCAATTGTCGACACGAATTTCTACGGTGTAATCCACGCCACGCTGCCGGTCGTCGAACGGATGCGAGAACGCGGGCGGGGTCGTATTGCGATGGTCAGCTCGATTGCGGCATTGCGCGGCATGGCCATTTCGCCGGCCTATTGTGCAAGCAAGGCGGCAATCAAAGCTTATGGCGATTCTGTTCGACCGCTGCTCGCCCGTGATGGGATTGGTGTCTCCATCATACTTCCCGGTTTTGTAGAAACAGCGATGAGCGATGTGTTTCCTGGGAGCAAGCGCTTCATGTGGAGCGCAGACCGAGCGGCAACGTACATTCGCCGCAAGCTCGATGCGGGGCGCGCGGAAATTGCATTTCCAGGCCCACTCGTATTTGGAATGCGCCTTTTGCCGCTGCTTCCGGCCGCGCTTGCAGACGCAATTCTTGAGCGCCTGTCTTATGTGCCTCGCGAGGTAGACTCCAATTGAACGGTACGTTCGGTGTGGCGATCGTCATTGTCATCGTACTCTCGTTCATCTTAGATGGGCTCGCGAAGCCGAATGTGCCGCTGCGTCGATCCGCAACGGCGTCGTTGCTTCATATTTTTTCAGTTTTATGGATTGCTGACCTGACATTGGTCGTAACATCCCGGCCGATATTCTCGGCATTTGTTGGATTGGCGTTGGTCGGTCTGGTTGTTTCGGTCAGCAATGCAAAATATGAGTCGCTGCACGAGCCGTTTGTATTTACGGATCTGAGCCTCTTTAGCCAGTTGTTTGCCCATCCGCGCCTCTACTTGCCGTTTTTAAGCATCGGCAAGGTTGTCGCGATTGCAGTTGGAATTGTGCTCGTAATTGGCGCCTTCTTTGCAGAACCTGCAATTCCGCGAGGGGAGGAGTGGTTCCCGTTATTGCTGGCAGTCTTGTTGTTCGTGGCGGCTAGAATGCTTGCCATTCGACTGTTACTTTCACTTGATCCGTGTATCGATCAGGCGAGGCACGGTTTTTTTGCCGTGTTTGTCGCTTACCTCTTGAATGGGCTTCGCTGGTCGACCGTCGCGGCTTTTCAGCGCGCAACTTCGGCTGGTCCATTTGCATCGGGCGAATCGCAGCATTGCCCTGACGTGATCGTCGTTCAAAGCGAATCCTTCTTCGATATTCGGCGTATATGTGACGCTGTCGATCCGTCTGGATTTGTGCAACTTGAACGAGCGCGGCAAGAGGCAGTGCATTATGGTGAGCTGACCGTGCCGGCTTGGGGGGCAAACACCATGCGCACGGAGTTTGCGGTGTTGTCCGGAGTGCCATCAGCAGCGCTCGGATATGCGCGGTTTTATCCGTATGCATTTGTTTGGCGTGCGTGTACGTCGTTAGCACGGTGGTTCAGTCACGCGGGCTACGAAACGCTTGCGATTCACCCATACTACGCAGATTTTTTCGGTCGGAATCGCGTATTTCCACTGCTGGGGTTCGAACAGTTCCTCGATATCGGGGAATTTGCGGACGCAGCGCGCGTCGGGGCGTACGTTGGGGATGCTGCCGTCGCCGACACAATCATCTCGAAGTTGAGCGCACGGAACGACCGCCCGCGCTTTGTGTTTACGATGACGATGGAAAACCACGGCCCGCTGCACCTCGAGCAGGTTTTGCCTGGCGAATCGTCTTCGAGGCATACTCTCGGCGAAGCCGCAACTTGGCGCGACCTGACAGCATACTTACGGCACATTGAAAATGCGGATGCAATGATCGGTCGCTTGCTCGATCATTTGCGCAGCAGTGATCGTGAAACGGTCGTTTGCTTCTACGGCGACCACGTGCCGGCGTTGCCACATGTATTCGAAAAGCTGGGCGTATCTCCGCAAACCAGCGACTACTTCATATGGCGAAATTTTGGCGCAGACGTTCCCGAGCGCCGAAATCTGACCGCCGAAGAACTCGGGTCGGTACTTTTGCATGTGGTACAAGATGACGGAAACCGCACGAAACAGCCGTGCGCATCCGAGAAAGCGACATAAAAGATGAACAGTAAGATTGCAATAATTGGGGTGGCTTGTCGGTTTCCCGGGGGCGCTAACGATCTTGGCGGCTTCTGGCAACTGCTGCGCGACGAACGCGACGCAGTGACCGAAATCCCCGCCGATCGCTTCGGCACCGATTTCTACCAGCACCCGTCCAAGCGCGAACCGGGCAAGAGCTACACGTTCTCGGCCGGCGTCGTCGACAACGTCGCCGGCTTCGATGCCGCATTCTTCGGCATTTCCCCGCGCGAAGCGGCCCAGATGGACCCCCAGCAGCGCCTGCTGCTCGAACTCGCATGGGAAGCGTTCGAGGACGCGGGCGTGCGCCCGGCCGACATGCGCGGCAGCAACTGCGGCGTCTTCGTCGGCGCCGCCAGCATGGATTACGGCAACCGCAACATGGACGATCTGAACGTGATCGATCCGTATTCGGCGACCGGCAACACCCTGAGTATCGCGTCGAACCGCGTGTCCTACCTGTTCGACCTGCGCGGCCCGAGCATGTCCGTCGATACGGCATGCTCGTCGTCGCTCGTCGCGCTCCACCAGGCCGTCAAGGCGCTGCAGTCCGGCGAAGCCGACGTGGCGCTCGCGGGCGGCGTCAACCTGCTGCTGCACCCGTTCGGTTTCGTCAGCTTCTCCAAGGCGTCGATGTTGTCGCCGCGCGGCCGTTGCCGCGCGTTCGATGCAACCGGCGACGGTTATGTCCGCTCGGAAGGCGGCGCGTTCGTGTTGCTCAAGCCGCTCGATCGCGCGCTCGCCGACGGCGACACGATCCATGCGGTGATCGCCGGCTCCGGCGTGAACTCGGTCGGCCACTCGCCGGGCGGTATCAGCGTGCCGGGCGCGGCCGCGCAAGCATCGCTGCTGCGCAGCGTCTACGCGCGCGCGGGCATCGATCCGCAGTCCCTGGCGTATCTCGAGGCACACGGCACCGGCACGGCGGTCGGCGATCCGATCGAGGCGCGTGCGCTGATCGACGTCGTGTCGGGCGAGCGCCCGGCCGATCGTCCGCTGCTCATCGGTTCGGTGAAGACCAACATCGGCCACCTCGAAACGGCGTCCGGCATGGCCGGGCTGCTGAAGGCCGTGCTGTGCCTGAAGCATCGCGCGGTACCGCGCTCGCTGCATTTCGTCACGCCCAATCCGGGCATCGATTTCGACGGCGGGCGTCTGCGTGTCGTCGATCGCTTCATGCCACTCGACGCGGGTGACGCGCCGCTGACGGTCGGCGTCAACTCGTTCGGCTTCGGCGGGACGAACGCACACGTCGTGCTGACCGAGGCGCCGGCTGCAAACGAGGCGTCGGCGGCCACGCCCGAGCCGACTCACGCGCAGTTGTCTCCGCTCATCCTGACCGCGCGCAGCGCGAATGCGCTCGGCGCGCTCGCGGGCCGCTATCTGTCGATGCTCGACAACGGCAGCGACTGGCAGGCGCTTGCCGCCGCGGCCGCACGTCGTCGTCAATGGCTTGAACATCGCGCAATCGTTGCACCGGCCGACGCGGCCGAAGGCCGTGCGGCACTCGCGGCGCTGGCCCAGCCGGCACCGGAAGGGTTGCCCGCCAGCGTGGCGACCGGCCAGGCCCCGGCCGACACGCCACGCACCGCGCTCGTCTTCTCGGGCAACGGCTGCCAGTGGGTCGGGATGGGCAACGAGCTTTATGCCGAGAACGCCGTCTTCCGCGCGGCGCTCGACGAAGTCGACGCGCTGTGGTGCGCCGACGGCAGCCCGTCGCTGGTCGACGTGATGCGCGGTGGACCGAGCGCGGAATGGCTGGCCGGCGCGGGCGCCGAATGGCTCGCCGCGACGGAGAACGCGCAGCCGCTGCTGTTCGCGATCCAGGTCGGCATGATCCGCGTGATCGATGCGAGCGGGATGCGTTACGACGCGGCGATCGGCCATAGCGTCGGCGAGATTGCCGCAGCGTGGGTGACGGGCGCGCTGTCGCTCGCCGACGCGGTGCGCGTGATCAAGATCCGCAGCCGCGCGCAGGCGATGACGCGCGGCAGCGGCCGGATGGCGGCCATCGGCATCGGCGATGCAGCGGCGCGCGAACTGATCGCGCGCCACGGGCTTGCGCGCCGCGTCGAGATCGCCGGCATCAACAGCCCCGACGCAGTGACGCTCGCGGGCGAGCTGCAGGGTCTGCAGGCACTGGAGGCGGCGCTGCGCGGCAGCGGCAAGTTCTTCCAGATGCTGGATCTCGACTACGCGTTCCACAGCAGCCACATGGATCGCATCGAACCGGTCGTGCTGGCCGAACTGGCGAGCCTGCGGCCGCAGTTGGGCAACGGCACGTTCGTGTCGACCGTGACCGGCGGCGCGCTTGCCGGTACCGAGCTCGATGCGCGCTACTGGTGGCGCAATATCCGTGAGCCGGTGCGCTTCGGCGACGGCATCGCGCATCTGATCGAGCAGGGCGTGCGCCTGTTCGTCGAGGTTTCGCCGCATTCGATCCTGCGTACGTACGTGAAGCAGGCGCTCACGGCCGCCGGCGCAACCGGCACGGCGCTGCCGACGCTCAAGCGCGGTCACGGCAGCGCGGCGACGCTGCGGCAGGCGATTCTCGCGACGATCGCGCACGGCGCGAGCGTCGATCCCGACCGCTTTGCGCCGGGCGAATCGCGTGCCACGTTGCCGTCCTATCCGTGGCAGCGCGACCGCTTCTGGCTGACGCCGACCGTCGAAGGGTACGGCCTCGTCAATCGCCGTCGCGAGCATCCGCTGCTCGGTTATCGCCTGCATGAGCACGCATTCGCGTGGGAAAACCAGCTCGATCCGGCGAAGCTGCCGATGCTGGCCGATCACGTCGTCGACGGCGGCGTGGCGTTCCCGGGCGCGGGTTACGTGGAAATGGCCCTCGCCGCGGCACGGACGTTCTTCGATACGCCGGATGCGGCACTCGAAAACGTCGAGATCCGCACGCCGGTCGTATTCCAGCCGCAGCAGGCGAAACTGTTCCGGCTCGTGATCGAGCCGCGCACCGCGACCTTCACGATCGAGACGCGCGACCGGATGTCCGACAGCGCGTGGACGCTGAACGTGACGGGGCGGATGCTGGAAAGCGGCAACGCGCTCGGCGATACGAGCGTCGTGCCGTCCGCCGCGCTCGATCGTCTGCTCGCGCTGCCCGCGGCCGACGGCGACACGCTGTACGCAAACACCGCGGCCATCGGCCTCGGCTACGGGCCGGCGTTCCGCTGGGTTCGCACCGTGCGGGTTGCCGCGAGTGACGGCGCGGCGCTGGCGGACGTCGCCGCGCCGGCCGCATGCGGCGATGCGCGGGCCTTGTCCGCGTATCTGCTGCATCCGGCGCTGATGGACAGCGGGTTTCATCCGCTGTTCGCCTTGCTGGCGGCGCACGCACGCGAAGGCGAGCATCCGGCTTACGTGCCGGTGCAGATCGGCCGGGTCGACTATCTGCGCGGCGACACGGTCGAGCGGGTGCGCGTGCAGATCGACCGGCACAGCCCGCATTCGATCGTTGCGCATTTCGAATTCCTCGACGCGCGGGGCGCGATCGTCGCGCGGCTCGGCGCTTGCCGGTTCCGGCGCGTCGATCTCGTCGGCCGTCGGCAGAACCTGCCTGCACGCTTCGTCTATCGCCTTGAAGACATGCCGCTGCCGGGCGACGTCGATGCAGCCGGGTTGCCGGCTCCCGACGCGTTGCTCGCGCAAGCCGTCGCGCGGCTGGACGCAACCGGTAACGACGTCCGCCGGACGCAGCATCTGACCGAAATCCTGCCGCTCCTCGACGTGCTGGCGAGCCTTTACGCGCTCCGCGCGTTCGATGCGCTCGGTGCCTTCGCCGGCACGTGGCAGCCGGCGGCGGGGCGTGCGGCGCTGGCCGCGCGTCTTGCCGACATGCTGGTCGAGGATGGTCTCGCTCATCGCGACGGCGCGCTGCTCGTGCGCGACGACGCAGCGTGCGCGGCGCTGCCGCCGCTCGACGAGCTGTGGCGCGGGTTGCTGGCCGAATCGCCGGGGCACGTGGCCGAACTGACGCTGCTCGCGCATTGCGGCGCGGCGTTGCCCGACGTGCTGGGCGGCGCGAAGGATGGTGCCCGCTTGCTGTCGCCGACCGGGCACAGCCTGGTCGAGCAGCTCCTTGCCGCGTCGCCGACGTGGCAGCACGTGCACGCGTTGCTGACCGCAAGCGTCGAGCAGGCGGTCGATGCATGGCAGCCGGCACGCCGGCTGCGCGTGCTCGAACTCGGCGCGACGGACGGCGACGTGCTGCAGACGCTCGGCATGCATCTCGCTGCCGCGCGCTGCGACCACACGATCGCGGCGACGGCCGGCCAGCTGGCCGGTTTCGACACGGATGCGGAAGCGGTGGTGCGCACGGTGGCGCTGCAGTCGGGCGAGCGGCTGTCGCTGTCGGCCGATGACGCCGGGCCTTACGACCTGATCGTCGCGAACCGCGCACTCAGCGACCGTCATGATGTGGTCGATGCACTGAATGCGATGCGATCGTGGCTGGCGCCGGGCGGACTGCTGCTGCTGGCCGAATCGCGTCACGGCCGCTTCTCCGACATCGTGTTCGCCTCGCAGGCAACGTCGACGGAAGCCGCTGCCCCCGCGCCGCTGGCGCCGGCGGATCTCGAGGCAGCGCTCGCACGCGCGGGTTACGTCGACGTCGTGCGGCACGTCGAGCAATCGCTCGATCTGGACGGTACGCCGACGTTCGTCATCGCGCGCAATCCCGCGAGCGCCGCTGCTGCGCAACGCACCGGCGACGCGAGCGATCTCGACACGCTCGCACGCAACGAACAATGGCTCGTGATGCACGCACCGGGTGCCGCCGGCGGTTTCGGCGGGCAACTGGCCGATGCGCTGGCGCGCGCGGGTTATCCGGCCGACATCGTGGACATCACGCATGCGGCCGACGCGATCGCGTCGTTGCCGGCCGGGCAGCCGGCGCACGTGGTGTTCTGCGCACCGGAAACGCCGCTGGCCGAATCGGCGACGGGCGACGGCCTGATGGCTGCGCAGCGTCACGGCGCGATCGCGCTGGCGGCGCTCGTCCGTGCGCTCGGCGCGCAGCCGAACGCGGCCACGCGCCTGACCGTCGTCACGCGCGGCGGTGCGCCGTTCGCCGGGGCAGCGAATGCGCATCCGGAACAGGCAACGCTGTGGGGCCTTGGTCGCGTGCTGGCGAACGAGCATCCCGAACTCGCGTGCCGCCTGATCGACGTCGATCGCGCGGTGGACGGGATTCCCGATGCGCTGATTCGCGAGCTGACCGGCTCGGCGGTCGAGGAAGAAGTCGTCCTGGGCGCACACGGGCGTCTGGTGCCGCGCATGCTGACGGCCGCACAGGCCGCGGCTCGCAGCGATGGCGCGATCGCGCGTGCGGCCGTGCTCGCGTTCGATGCACCGGGCTCGTTGCGCAATCTCGAATGGTTCGCGTTGCCGGAAAGCGCGCTGGGCGCGGACGAGGTGGAGATCGAGCCGGTTGCGACCGGCCTCAATTTCCGCGACGTGATGTATGCGATGGGGCTCTTGTCCGATGAGGCGGTCGAGACCGGTTTCGCGGGCGCGACGATCGGCATGGAACTGTCCGGCCGCGTCGTCCGCGTGGGCAGTGCCGTGACGGCATTCGCGCCGGGCGATGCGATTCTCGGCTTCGCGCCGGCCTCGTTCGCGACGCGCGTCAGGACGCGCGCGCAAGCGATCGCGCTGAAACCCGAGCGTCTGACGTTCGAGGAAGCCGCGACCGTGCCGACCACGTTCTTCACCGCGTATTACGCACTCGTCGAACTCGCGCGGCTGCGCCGCGGCGAGCGCGTGCTCGTGCACGGCGGTGCGGGCGGCGTCGGGATCGCCGCGATCCAGCTTGCGCGCCACTTCGGCGCGGAAGTGTTCGCGACGGCCGGCAGCGACGAGAAGCGCGAGTTCGTGCGCCTGCTCGGTGCCGACCACGTGCTCGATTCGCGCAGCCTCGCGTTCGCCGACGACATTCGCGTGCTGACGGGCGGGCAGGGCATCGACATCGTGCTGAATTCGCTCGCCGGCGAAGCGATGGTGCGCAGCATCGACACGCTGCGTCCGTTCGGTCGTTTCCTCGAGCTCGGCAAGCGCGATTTCTACGAGAACAGCCACATCGGGCTGCGGCCGTTCCGCAACAACATCAGCTATTTCGGCATCGATGCCGACCAGTTGATGGGTGCGTTGCCGGAGCTGACCGAGCGCCTGTTCGGCGAAGTGATGGCGCTGTTCGCCGCAGGCGTGCTGCATCCGCTGCCGTATCGCGCGTTCCCCGCCGAACGGGCGGAGGATGCGTTCCGCTACATGCAGCAGGCGCGCCAGATCGGCAAGGTACTCGTGACCTATCCGTCCGGCACGCCGGCCCCGACGCGCGGCGTCACGCGCGCGGGTTCGCTTGCGCTCGATCAGCATGGCACGTACCTGGTGGTCGGCGGCACGGGCGGGCTCGGGTTTGCGAGCGCGCGCTGGATGGTCGAGCGCGGCGCTCGCCGGCTGACGCTGGCGAGCCGTTCCGGCGAGCTTGCCGGTGCGGCCCGCGAGGAGGTCGAGCGCTGGCGCGCGACGCTCGGCGTCACGGTCGATGTCGTCTCGTGCGATGTGACCGATGCCGCGGCGGTCGATGCGATGATTGCCGCGATCGTGCGGCGCGGCAGCCCGCTCAAGGGCGTGCTGCATTCCGCGATGTCGATCGACGACGGCCTCGTGCGCAATCTCGACGATGCGCGGATGGCCGCGGTGCTCGCACCGAAGGTGGCCGGCGCATGGAACCTGCACCGCGCGACACGCGCGCTGCCGCTCGACCTGTTCGTCGTCTATTCGTCGGCGACGACCTATCTCGGCAATCCGGGGCAGTCGAACTACGTCGCGGCCAACACCTTCCTCGAAGCGCTCGTCGAACATCGCCGCGCAGCCGGGTTGCCCGGCACGTTCATGGCGTGGGGCCCGCTCGAGGACGTCGGCTTCCTCGCGCGCCACGCGGATACGCGAGAGGCGTTGCAGTCGCGGATCGGCGGTGCATCGATCACGTCCGACGAGGCGATGGCCGCGCTCGAGCGCGCGCTGGTCGCCGGCGCGGCCGGCGAAGCCGTGGTCCGGCTCGACTGGCATGCCGTGGCGCGCGGGATGCCCGCCGCGAAGGCACGCCGGTATTCGCTGCTGCAATCGCAGGCGAAGGGCGGCGATGCGCGCGACGGCGGCACGCAGTTGCGGGAAGAAGTGCTGGCCCTGCCGCGAGACGAAGCGATCGCGCTGGTTGCCCGGACGCTGCAGGCGCAGATCGCGCGGATCCTGCACATGACGCCGGATCGCATCGCGCTCGACAAGTCGGTGCTCGACATGGGCATGGATTCGCTGATGGGGATGGAGCTTGGCCTGGCGGTCGAGGAAGCGTTCGAGGTCAAGCTGTCGGTGATGGCGATTGCCGAGGGCGCGTCGGTGACGACGCTGGCCGGACGCATCGTCGATTCGATCGGTGCGTCGGCCGATGCGTCCGACGCCGGGGCGGCGACCGATGCCGCTCAGGAAGCCGTCGCGGCGCTTGCCGCGAAACACGCGATCGAAGGCGAAGCGCGCGCGATGCTCGATACGCGGGCGGCGCCCGTGGCGGGCCGGGTGTCGCCGACGCTGGAGGTCGCGCGATGAGCGCGCCGTCCGGCTGGGCGACGCGCCAGGGCACGCTGGCAGGTCCGCTGGCGATCGACGGTCACGGGCTGCACACGGGGCGCCGGGTGGGGGTGCGGATCCTGCCCGCGCGGCCGGAAGACGGCGTGACGGGAATCGTGTTCCGTCGCGTCGCGCAGGGGCGCACGCTCGCGACGCTGCCGGTCGATCCTGCGCTGCGCCGCGCCCAGCCGCTCTGCACGATGCTGCGCAATGCCGACGGCGTCGGCGTTCGCACGATCGAGCATCTGCTCGCGTCGCTGCTCGCATGCGAGATCGATCACGCGATCGTCGAGATCGACGCCGAGGAAGTGCCGATTCTCGACGGCAGCGCCACGCCGTGGGTGGATGCCATCCGCGCATGCGGCCGGGTCGCGCTCGATGCGCCGAAACGCTTTATCCGCGTGCTGCGGCCCGTCGTCGTAGGGGACGGCGAGGGTGACCAGCGGCGCGAAATGCGGGTCGAGCCGGCGCCGCGTTACGAACTGAGCGTGCGCAACGACCTGCGCGGCTTCGGCGACATGCATTGGGACGGTGCGCTGACGCCGGCCGCATTCGAAACCGAAATCGCGCCGTCGCGCTCGTACGGGCGCGTGAAATGGGCCGTGCCGGCGATCGTCGCCGGCTATCTGCGCGGCGTGCCGATCCTGCGCGGCGCGCGGCCGTCGTGCACCGCGTCCATCGTCGGCAGCCGCGTGCTGGGCGGGATGCGCTTGCCGGATGAATTCGTCCGGCACCGCGTGCTTGACCTGGTCGGCGATCTCGCGCTGGCCGGCGCGCCGCTGCTGGCGCGCGTGAGCGCGCTGCGGCCGAGCCACGAGATGAATTTCCGGCTGGTCGACGCGCTGCTGGCCGCGCCCGACGCGTGGCAGTGGGCCGAGTTTTCCGACGCGTGACGCCACGTCTTTTCATGACGCGCGGCGTAACATAGCGTCTTTTTCGAGATTAAGCGAAGGAAGCAATGGCACTGGGAGAGCATCTTCGCCAGCAACTGGCGGCGAAAGCGCTGAAACGGCAGCTGGAGCGCGCGACGGATGCTGCCGCGGCACCGGGCGTGCCCGGCACGCAGGCAGCGCAGACCGCATCGGCGCGCAGCCGCTTCGAATCGATGCCGCAGTATCAGCAGGTCAGGATCATGCGCGAGATGGGCGAGAAGCTGCGCGTCGACTCGCCGTTTTTCCGCGTGCACGACGGCGTCGCCGGTGCGACGACGCAGATCGGCGGGCGCGAATACCTGAACTTCGCGAACTACAACTACCTCGGCCTGGCTGGCGATCCGGACGTGTCCGCGCGCGCGAAAGCCGCGATCGACCGGTACGGCACGTCGGCATCGGCGAGCCGGATGGTCGCGGGCGAACGCCCGGTGCAGCGCGATCTCGAACGCGCGTTGGCCACGTTCTACGAGACCGACGACTGCGTCGCGTTCGTGAGCGGCCACGCGACGAACGTGACCGTGATCGGCGCCCTGTTCGGCCCGGGCGACCTGATCGTCCACGATGCGCTCGCGCACAACAGCATCGTGCAGGGCGCGCAGCTGAGCGGCGCGAAGCGGCTGAGCTTCGCGCACAACGACTGGCAGGCGCTCGACGAACTGCTCGCGCGCGTGCGCCGCGAATACCGGCACGTGCTGATCGCGATCGAAGGGCTGTACAGCATGGACGGCGATTTCCCCGACCTGCAGCGCTTCGTCGACGTGAAAACGCGCCACGGTGCATTCCTGCTGGTCGACGAGGCGCATTCGCTCGGCGTGCTCGGCGCGACCGGCAAGGGTATCCGCGAGCATTGCGGCGTCGCGCCCGACCAGGTCGACATGTGGATGGGCACGATGAGCAAGACGCTGGCCGGCTGCGGCGGCTTCATCGCCGGCTGCCAGCCGCTCGTCGACATGCTGCGCCATCTGGCGCCGGGCTTCCTGTACAGCGTCGGGCTGGCGCCGACGCTCGCCGAAGCGTCGCTGGCCGCGCTCGAGCGCCTGCAGGCCGAGCCGGAGCGCGTCGCGCGACTGCAGGCGCGCGGGCGGCAGTTCCTGAACGAAGCGCGCGCCGCAGGGCTGAATACGGGCACGAGTGCCGGGTTCGCGGTCGTGCCGGTGATCACGGGGAGCTCGCTGAAGGCTGCGCAATGGGCCAATGCGATGTTCGACGAAGGGATCAACGTGCAGCCGATCTTCTATCCGGCCGTCGAGGAAAAGGCTGCGCGCCTGCGCTTCTTCATCTGCTCGACGCACGAGCCGGAACAGATCAGCCGGACGGTCGCCGTGTTGTCGCGACTCGCGGGGCGCAGCGGATGACGCTGGCCGGTGCGTTCGTGCAAGCGGCTCCGCGTGCCGGCGAGCGCGTGCGGTTTCGTGCGGCCGAGGCGAATGACGCGGCGTCGTGCGGGCCGCTCGTGTTTGCGTCCGGTGTGGCGGAATTCGGGTTTTTTCTTGGCGAAAACGATGCGCGCTGCATCGCTTTCCTGCAGCAGGCATTCCGGTCGCGCCATGGGCGCTTTTCGTGGCGCCGGCATCGCGTCGCGGTCGCTGACGACGGCACCGTGCTCGCCGTGATGGCGATTCACGACGGGCAACGGACGATGTTCGACGACGTGCATGTCGTGTGGGCACTGGCGCGCTTCTTCGGCGTGCGCCGCACGATCGGGCAGCTGTTGCGCGGGCTGATTCTCGAAACGGAAATTCCGGCGCCGAAGCGTTCGCAGATTCTCGTCGCGCATTGCGCAACCGACGAGCGACAGCGCGGCACGGGGATCTTCAGCGCGTTGTTCCGTGACGCGCTGGACACGGGGGCATTGCCGGCCGACGGCAGCCGCGATGTCGTCCTCGACGTGCT
>NZ_WIXR01000042.1:0-69985 GCF_019425585.1 Burkholderia sp. COPS
GGGTGGGGTTTGGGCGGGAATGGCGAGTTGGCGGCTGGTTGTTATGTCCCCAAACTTCCGGACAGTAACGCCGGAAGCGCGGAAAGGCTGTCGATCGCATGCACGGGAGACGCGAACCGCCCGGAACCGGACTGAATGATCGCCCATGGGCCGCGCCGCAAGAACACTGGAACCATGCCGGCCAGCACGCCGGTTTCGCGCAGTCGTTTCAGGCACGGCACGACGTCGGGGTAGAGATCTTTCACGGTCACCGCATAAGTGCCTCCGGTCGCCTCGCGCTCCCGGCACGATGCGGCGAAGTCGACACCCGGCCGCACGAGATCGAACACGCGACGATGATGCTGACCACGCGCGATGACCGCGCCGAGCAACGCATGAAACACCCGTCGCGGCACCTCGAGATGGTCGGCCCACTCGTTCCAGTCTCGACTTTCATCGATCAGCGTTTCGCCGACGTCGAAGAACACGGCTTTTATCATCATCGGGTGGATCGGGTTCCGCAAAAACGGATCTTCAGGGTTTGGCGATGCCGGGATGGGTGGGCAATGACGGGAGTCGGCGCCAACAACGGCTCTTCGCCATCCGTTCCTGGACCATTGACAATCTCGAAGAAAAACCTTGGTGGTTAGCCGGATGCGAGCGATATCCTAGCGCGTGGGCCTAGCGGTGCTGGCACAACCCGCAACGTAGTGCAAACCCCGACAAGCCAGTTGCGGTCGAAAGTCTAGATTGTGACAGCATGGGTTCGTTGATCGAATTTCGGACGTTCCGCCTATTTCCTCGCTATGTCGACCTGAGACAGCTACGTGAACGAATCGACCTACCGCGCCATTTTCGGCTTTGTCGTGATCGCTTATGGCGCCGCGATATCCGCAATCATGGCATTTCGTCCAGAGCGAATATTGGCCTTCTATTGTAGATCAAGGGCTTGGAGATGGTGGTACAAGTTCTGCTTCAACATGTCTGCAGAAGATATTGTGTCGGCCAAAATGGTACGGCGAACCAGAATCCAAGGGGCGACGGCGCTGGCGTTCTTCACTGCCATTATTTTTGCAGCTTTGTTTCAGCTCGGTTCTCACGGCTAGCTGCCGATCTTGGCGGGGATATATGACGCACGCCTTGTACGAATTGCTTAGTGACCTCGACGATCGCCACCTCTTTTATACATTGGGCCGGCATCGCCCAGACACCATTCTGATCTCGATAACTGTGCCAGGTGAGCGTATCGAGATCGACGTGTTCGACGACGGACATATGGAGATGTCCCGCTTTTCCGGAGATGAGAGTGTAATTGACGACCAACAAATGATTCTGAAGGCTATCGACGAGGCGTCCGAGTGAAAGGGGTTGGTCATGAGGCGCAACGCGCCAACTTCCCGTCGGCCGACGTTGCTGCGCGCGGCCGATCTCAGGAATTGCATCTGTCTCCTATGGGTCGATTTCGGGTCACTGCGCTGGCCTACGGCAAGCAACTGCGGAAGGTAGCAGCCGGCGGTTTCTGTCATTCGACGTCGGCGCAAAAAGCGTCGACAATCAACTGAGGACTAGGCGGTTGACAATAGCGAGAGAGTCAAAAATGCAGCTTCAGTCAAACTACTCGAAGACGTTCAGGTACGTTCGGCAGAACGAACGCCGCTTGACCTATGACATTGGTTACCACATCAATCAGCGCGACGACGGTACGTTCATATACGGTTACGAGATCGTGCAGGAGCTGAGTGACGGTCGCATCGGTAGCGCCGCGAGCGCGCTCGATTTTCGCGGCTCGGCTGAAGAGGCAGAACGATACCTGATAAAGAAGCTGGAGGAGATGGTAGAGGGTTTGCCGGAATCGTGGGAATCAGACCGATACAGGAACCGCAAGGAAACGGACGAGAGCGCGGTCAAATATGCCTGGTTGATACGAAGTATCTTTGGCTACTGGCCTCGGTTTCACGATGCCGAGGTGCTTGCTGTAACGCTGCGTCGCGTCAGCTCGAACGGAGCATGGCGTACTGATATGGAACTCACGATCCGTCACAGCGGACAGGATAATCCGGCACGGAACGGACAACAGGTGCCTTGTAGGATTACGTTCCTTCTCGAGGATGTTGAGGGAAGCGAGTTCACGACTGAAAACGTTTCTTACCCGTCGTGGATTTATGACCTCCGGTTTTCTCGCTGCGATGATGGCCGCACCCAGATCGACCTGTATCCGTCGACTGGCTTCTCCGTTCTGCTCTACTGCCGTGCTGCAACCGTGACATGTGTCGAACCGTGTTCGTCCGCGAATGAAAGCATTTAACAACCCGCGGCTGACCGGGTTAAGAATGAGCGGACGCGCGCCTACCCATCCAGGCCGAGACAAATTCTCTCGCTGTGCCCCGGACTGACGCGCAGCGAATGACCGCATCGTGACGGCGTGATTGTCTACTTCGGGTCGGAAGTCGCAGGTCGCACGTCGCAGGGCAGCGACCGGTTGAATCCACCACCAGAAACCGTCAGTGATCAACCCGCGCAGCCGAAAGTTGAGCGGCTGCTTCGCTCCACACGCTGTCAAAATCCCAACTCATGCAACGCCGTGGAAAAGCAATGCAGGGGGTACTAGTCAAGCCGACGGTCATTCCTCTCGACACGCTCAGGAAGCAGATCGCACAGGTCGTCACCGCAGCCAAGGCCTATGAAGTTCCGGACGCCGGTGTAGGGTAATCATACTTTCCGTGCAATTTCTGGCGGTTCGGTGACGATAGTCGTTGTCAGTCAATGCGTTGCTACCGTCGCGGTGGCAGCAAACACACAAAGCACAGAGCGTTGCCGGAAGCAGTTCCGTGCTTGGCCATCGCCATTTTTTGCTCGAAAAGTCCGATTTCCCCTCGAACTGCTGCGCCAGTTCAGCCAGCGTGCGCTCGCCTTTAACCGCTGCCAGCGCCACCTTCGCTTGGAACGCCGCTGAGTGCGTGCGTCGGGTTCTCTCCGTCATTTCCTCGGTTCCTTCACCAGCATTGTCGCTGGCTCAGGCCTCGGCCAAACCACTTATCCGATTATCCGAGTTCGCGCGGCCACCTCTCTACGTCTAGGGGCGGCGTTCCCCCTACATCGCTTCCCGGAAACTCGGTAGTCTGCTTTCATCGTACAAGAACGAGCGAGCCATGAGAGCAATCCGTGCGGGCGACGATTTGTGCCACCAGCCAAACGGGGAAGAGGCGCTTCTCGCGCGACTTTTCAGCGGTGACGCCTTCTTCGGGGGCAATCTGCGCGAGACCTCGGTTCTGTTTTGCCAGAGGCACGACGAACTCGTGTTGAATTACCTCCCGTTGATCCTGGCATCGCTTGCGAAATCGGCCGGATTCGAGACCATGTTCGACCTCGTCGCACGCGTCGGTGGAAGGCGCGTCTATCTGCCCGCCGCCCCCGCCCGGTTCTGCAGCCAGACAGGCGTAACCATCCCACACGCCGCTTACAAACCGTGGAGGCTACAAGCCGACGCCAACGGCCAGATAGAGGTTCCGTCAGCCTGGGGGGTCTATTTAGCCCTACGTCGCGCCGCAGTCAGCTACGCGATCGCACATGCATGGCCGCGCGACATCCTCCAGGTGACGTTCGGCATGTCCCGTCGACAATTGCGATCCTATGCCTCGTCCTCCGCACCCGATGCGATCCATCGGGATCACGCCGCATCGGGTAACTGCCCGGTTAGCACGCTTACTGAAGGAGGCGCGATGACACTACCTTGATCCATTTCCCCAAGCCGCAGTACTGCGAGCCCCATCTCACATCACAAATGCATGGCGCTCATATACAGTCTTCTACATAGCGAGGTTGACATGCCTGGACGTTTGAACAAATCCTGCGCAGCAGACGGCGTGATAGCTTATCAAGACACGGACGAAAGCAATATGTTTCATTACTTTCCCGCCCGTATCGATTCCATCGCCAATGAAACGTTGCTTGACTTCAGCGTCAAATACTGGGGAATTAATGCGAAGCCCTATTACATCGATGTCGGTAAAGGGAAATACGAGAGCATCGTCGGCGCTACAGTCAGCGGGCAGGCCGTGGCGGACATCACGAAAAAACAGCGCGATGCAATTACCAAGGAAATTCGCCGGGTCTTCCAGTTGAAGCCGAAAGACGAAGTTGTCCTGGTTCCGCTCGTTCTTCAGGAGGTTGAAGTTCAACCGATTCTAGCCGGCAATGTCGTCGAAAAAGGGGGGGGCAGCAGCGTCACTTTCCCGTCCAGATTTCAGATCGGCACGCAATTCGGTTTCAACATCGGGTCGGGCAATAGCCTCTTCAGCGAGCTCGTAGCGAACGAGGGCAGTCTCGACCGTCAAAGCAGTCCAGACATCGGCGTGAACTTCTACGGTACGGCGGAGCTCAGGGCCGACAAATGGGTCGCCCGCATCGAGGCCGACCTCTCGCAGGTGTGGAGCTATACACGAAAGAAGGTCAGCGCGTCACTGAAACTTGGATGGCTGAATCTCGGAGGTGCGGATCTGGACAAAATTGTCCAGAGCCTGAGAAAAGAGAATATCGTCAAGATCACTTATATCGAAGGCGGCGGCGGAAAGGAGTTTGGGCGCGCATTGCTCGAATCAAGTAAAGCATTGTTTGAAGCCATCAACGCGCAGATCACGAGTGGTGAGGGCTTGTTCCGTTTCGAACCGAATCCCAAGCCTCAAGAGCCCCCTGCGGGTAAAGATTCGCTTGGAGGCGATCTGTTGCCGTGGAAAGTGAGCCTCAACATGTCGTTTGGCGAGAACACTTTCCAGCAATCTATCAAGTACGACCAGACGATTACGTTTGAAGGCAATACGCTGGTGGCCTTCAACGGAAATATGTCGCTTGCGTTGCCTTGCAATGCGAGCACGACGAAATACTTCTACGATCTCCAGCTGAAGCAAGGCGGGTGTATCACAGCGCAAAAGAGTGATGGACTACAGTCCCGCATCGGGAAGGAGCTGGCGGCGAAGAACGAAAAAGTGCGGCAGTACTTCAACAACGTTGAACAGGGACGTTGGACACCGGATCAAATGGCGACCATGCTCGAGTTACTCAACCAGACAACGCTGACCGAACAGGTCAACGTTGTTCAGCAACCCGATGGCGTGGTCGTGCTCGAGCCTGTACCGCTGGAACAAGCATCCGCAGCTTTTGACACCCTCGTGGCGGGGCGGGTCGAGGCCCAATCCGAGCCGCTACCAGTGGTAGCTCGGATGAAGGTTGCGAAGGTCTTTCCACCCGATACCCGTAAGCGAGTTAACGACACAAAGACCGCCCCCTGGAATGCCATTGGCCAGCTTGTTGTGAAGTTTCCGTCGGGCAATTACGGTTACGGTACTGGCACTCTCCTCGGCAGTCGTCATGTGCTCACCGCTGCTCATGTCCTTTACCTGGAGGACGAGGGCGGGCGCGCAGTCTCTGCTCGCTTCTATCCCGGCAAGAATGGCGTGCTCGATCCGTTTGGCGGTTACGACATGACGAGCTTCAATATCGACGACGAGTATCCGCAGAAAAGCGAGTTTGCGGACTATGATTACGCGCTCATCACCCTCAGCGAAGAAGTTATTCCCGGTTTTGCGAACTTTCGGCTTCGCAACATTGGATATGACGGGCTCGAGAATCTTGACGTCGTGATCTCAGGCTATCCCATGGACAAACCGCTTGGTACGCTGTGGACGGCTTCCGGAAAGCTAACGGCGGTCACCGCCCGGACGCTACGCTATCGCATTTCTACGACGGCGGGCCAGAGCGGTAGCGCAGTTGCGTTCTTCGGCGGAGAGTCGTGGGATATCGTCGGGATTCATTCTGGCGAATCCGGTGACGCTAACGCAGCCTGTCGCGTAACGGACCGTGTAGTCCATGCGATACGAGAATGGATGAGCTACGACGCCGTTGAGATCGCCGAGGAAGGATGCGAGTGCAACGACGTTCCCGCTTAACGGCGAAAGAGTGACCTGCATCCGCATTTGTGCAACGCTTGTTCGGTGAAGGCTTGCGCCGCCGGCAGTCCGCCGGCGGCGTCGAAAGCATGCGGCGCACGCGTTTGCCTTCGTCGATGTCGAAAGCGCGGGAAAGCATGTTCCGCACGTTCTTCGCCCGGGTCCAGGCATTGAGCGCTCAATGGGGTAATCACACTTTCCATGCTCGCTGGACGGTGGAACATGGCGAACCGGAGGCGCTAGCGTTTCTCGAACAACTCGCGGTGGCCGAAGTCACACCGTGGCGCTGCCCCTGCGGCTGTGCAAGTATCGATGCCGACGCGGCTTGCGGCTCGGGACAGCCGCAAGCTCCATATCGCCGGCTACACATAGTAAAGCGATGGCACGAGCGTCGGCTCCCCGCAATCTTGACTGTCCCTTGTGGGCCGGCAACCGTCGGCCGCATCTGTCGATTGGCGGCGGTGGATTCAACCGGTCGACGCAACGACTTGAATCGACGACAATCGAACGTCAGCAACGGATTAATATGGTGGTGTATGAGCGCCAGGAGTTCACGCTTCTTTATCGCCGGAAATATTGAGGAGCCTGTCTTCGTTCTGGATGGAATCGCTTCGGAATGGCTGTTCGTGTCAGGGTTCTGGTACAGAGTTAACGCATCGCTCGGAACGATATACGATCAGTTCGAGGAAGATGAGGCCGAACCAGCTGCACTTAGCCAGATCGCGTGCGAGCTGGCGCATCAAATCTGCGAACTTGAGGGGCGCGAGGAAGAGATGATCAGCTTCATCTACAGATGGACGCCACAAGGAGAGACATACACTCTGGAAATGCAGCGAGCGGATCTGATTTCCAAGTTGGTAGAAATGCGTGATTTCTTTAATTCGGCTGCTGCAAGTGGTGAAATTCTCGAGCTAAGCCTATAGGTAGTTCAAAAAATCTGGAAATTTGTTCGACCGATTCGCCTTCGGAAGCTGCCATTCGACCTTACAGCAATCGACGCGTGCATTGCAGGGTTTGAGCGCAGAACCGTCCGTGTCCGTCCGAGAAGGCTTTTTGACACTGAATTATGCGGTCCGCACACATCACGCATGATGTGAACTATGGCCACCTTTCCCGGACCCTGCGCCAGCGTGCATGATTCGTCCACGTGTCGGATGGCAAGATCGGGCAGCCCGCTACGCGTCATCGAGTTTGCCGTCAAGCACCATTTTGGGCCCGTTCGATCACTTGCTTCTCGCGACGCATCTGGCAGATAGAAACCCGAATTAAGTCAGATGTTCTGTCGCTGGCATTGCATTTCGCCGGCTATACGACCTGGATTGTTGCCGTCCAGACAACATGGCATACGCACTCGCGATCCTACCGGCGCTCGCCCGTCCCTCACTACAATGCGTCACACGCTCGCTTGAATTGCGAGCAAAGCGATACGCGCAAAACCCGTGGTCGCTCAGGTGAACCGCCCCGCGTGTACCGGATCCCCCCAACTGAAGCAATAGGACAATGGATCATGAGCAAGACAACTCACAATGTGCAGCCCGTTACTTCCAACCTGGGCAAACAGGGTTCAGCTGAACTCGTACCTTCCCGTTACGCGGTGCGCGTGGGTGACATCGATGTCGTATTGATCAGCGATGGCGTTCTACCGCTGCCCACCTCCACCATGTCCACCAATGTGAGCGAAGCGGATCGCAACGAATGGTTCGACGGTCGTTTCCTGCAACGAGACATGTTCGACTGGGCGCTGAATATTGCGCTCGTGCGCAGCGGCGGGCAGCTCATTCTGATCGACTCGGGCGTGGGTGATGGTTTCGAATACTTCACGCGAGCCGGAAAGTCAGTAGTGCGACTGGAGTCGGCAGGTATCGACCTTACTGCAATCACTGACATCGTCATTACGCACATGCACATGGATCACGTTGGCGGCTTGAACGTCGATGGCGTCAAGGCCAGGCTACGCCCGGACGTGCGCATCCACGTGTCGGCCTCCGAAGTAGAGTTCTGGAAAAACCCCGACTTCAGCAAGACGGTGATGCCGGAGACGGTTCCGCCTGCGCTACGCAAGGCTGCTGCGAAGTTCGTGGAACTCTACCGCGAGAATATCGTGCAGTTCGATCGGGCAGTCGAAGTCGCACCGGGCGTGTCGGCGCGCGTGACGGGCGGGCACACACCGGGGCACTGCGTCGTGGACGTCACATCAAACGGCGAGAAGCTAACGTTCGTAGGAGATGCGATTTTCGAAGTCAACTTCGACAATCCGGATTGGCAGAATGGCTTCGAGCATGATCCTGAAGGTGCAGTGGACGTGCGTCTCGCGCTGTTCAACGAAGCCGCGGAAACGGGCGCTTTGCTTGCCGCAGCGCACGTCGCGTTCCCATCCATCGGACACATTGCAAGGAACGGCGACAGCTTTCGCTTTGTTCCTGTTACGTGGGATTACTAATCGATATCGGATAATTGATAATCACCCTCCGCGATCTGGACTCACTTTCCGTATCCGGAAGCGACTGGTGCGCATCCCGTGCATGACACTGTCGTTAAGGGTTACCTGCACCTGAATTTCTTCGAGCATGACTGCTATCTCCACGTGCGCGCGCGGCGCGTGGAGCCCTTCAATCCACAGGAGCCTGCCATGCGATCCCTTCCCATGCCGCGAAAAGCTGTTTGCGCTTGCGCGCTATTCGCAACGCTGCCCGGCGTCGCGACCGCCGAAACGTTTGCGCTCAAAGTTGCCGATCTGGATCACGGCCGTTTCAGGAATGAACAAGTGTTCAGCGGATTCGGTTGCCACGGCGAGAATGTGTCACCGCACGTGACATGGTCAAACGCGCCAGCCGCTACTCGCAGCATCGTCGTGACGATTCATGACCCCGACGCGCCGACGAGCGGTCTCGGTTGGACCCATTGGGCTGTTGTCAACATACCGCCTTCGCAGACGTCTCTGCAAAAGGGCGCCTCCGGCAACGTGAATCTGCTGCCGCCCGGGGTCACCGAAACGCTGACCGATTTCGGCCAGTCGAAGTATGGCGGACCGTGTCCACCACATGGCAAGCCACATCGTTATATCGTCACCGCGTACGCACTCGATGTCCCGCATATCGACGTGAGCCCGGCATCTAGCCCTGCACTCGTTGCGTTTCAAATGCACGGGAAGATCATAGCTCGGGCTCGCTATGTCGCGACCTACCAAAGCGCGGCGAACTGAGCCGCGCCACGGGTACTATCAACTGAGCGACATGCCACCGTCGACACGCAAGTTGACGCCGTTGACGAAGCTGCCCTCGTCACTCACGAGAAAGAGCGCCGCGCGTGCGAGTTCTTCAGGAAGTCCGAGGCGGCCTAGCGGAATACGCCCTGCGACGGCAGCCTCGAACGCCGGCCGCTCGTCATGCGCGATACCCAGCTTCGTCAGAATTGGCGTGTCGACCGGCCCGGGACTCAGTACATTCACACGAATGCCACGCGTCTGAAGCTCCAAAGCCCAACTCCGCG
Organism: Burkholderia sp. COPS; assembly: GCF_019425585.1. NCBI lineage: Bacteria > Pseudomonadati > Pseudomonadota > Betaproteobacteria > Burkholderiales > Burkholderiaceae > Burkholderia > Burkholderia sp. COPS. The sequence continues at coordinate 9,411 of NZ_WIXR01000042.1, forward strand.
CGAAGGCCTCGATTGCGGCCTTCGTACCCGCGTAGACTGCATGTCCTTCGAACACTTTCGAACTCGCGATCGAACTCGTCAATAGAATGGCACCACGATCTCTCATGAGTGGCGTGATCTTCTGTACCCCGAAGAAAATTGCTTTGGTGTTTGTCGCGAAGTGACGATCATAGGACTCTTCGCTCACTTCGTTCGATGCTTCGATAGTATTCACTCCCGCGTTCGCGAAATATATGTCAATTCCTCCAAAGCGCCTCGACACTAGCGCGGCCACTTCGTCGTGCGTTTTCGGGTTCGCGAGATCTCCCGTCAGTCCGATCGCCCGGTCGCCAAGTTCGGCCACGGCCGCATCGACGGCATCCGGACGTCGGCCCACCATAATGACATTCGCGCCCTCTTCAATCAGCAGCCTGGCCGTGGCCAATCCGATTCCACTATTTGCGCCAGTAACAACAGCAACCTTGTTTGCGAGTCGATTCATGTTTTCTCCGTCATATTCCACCTGTCCGGCGTAGAGCCAGAATTTAGCAACGGCTTCTGGTGGGTTGAAGTCACTCGCAGGTCATTTCACTATTTCCACTTTGTCATCATGTCCGTGGATAAATTCAGCGGCTTTCCCGCGTTCGTTCGCTCCGTCGAGACGGGCTCGTTCACGGCTGCGGCGCAATCTTTGGGTACGACGACGTCGGCCGTGTCAAAGAGCGTGGCAAGGCTCGAAAAGCGCCTGGGCGTCACGTTATTCCAGCGCTCGACCAGGGCCTCCGTTCTGACGATTGAAGGTCAGGCGTTTTATGAGCGCATTGCCCCGCTGATGCGCGGCCTGGAGGACGCCGAAGAAGTATTGCGATCGCCGGCCGCCGCAGCAGGAAGACTGCGTGTAAGCCTGCCTGGCGAACTGGGTCGCTTTTTGCTCGATCCTGTCACGCGGGAACTCCTGCCAAACCACCCGGAACTCGCACTCGACGTGAGCGTCAGCGACCATCATGCCGACCTGATCCGCGATCGCATCGATATCGCGATCAGGGCGGGATGGCTGGAAGACAGCGGCCTGTACGCGCTGCCGATCACCAGTCTTCGGCTGGTGTTGGTTGCGGCGCCGGCATATCTGCGCGAGCGGGGATCACCGCGTGTTGTTGCGGATCTCGCTGCACATCGGCATGTGCGCTACCGGCTCAATGGCCGACCGTACCCCTTGAACTTCGCCGATGGAACGTCCAGCTCCATCGAAGGCAGGTTCGACGCTGATAACGGTGAGGCAATGCGCGTAGCAGCACTGAACGGACTGGGTATCGCCCAAATACTGGAAATTGCCGTACGGGACGATCTCGCCGCCGGGAGGCTGGAGGTTGTACTACCCGATCAGGCGCTCGCGTGCGTCCCCGTGCACGCTATTCACGCTTTCGGAAAAAACATGCCGACGCGCGCGCGCGTATTCGTCGATTTCGTTACGGCGCAACTCTCGAAATGAAGTATCCCGGCGCTCAGCGCCATCGGCTGCCGTCGCGCTGCATTCGAATCACGCCAGGGAGGCGTCGTGCAGCAAATCGATCAGTGCGTCGGCTCCAGTGTGGTCGGCCGTGAATGCCGTGGCCACGGGATCGCAGGTTGCGGGCAAGCCGACCGCACCAAGCAGATTGGCGAGGTATGTATCGAGCATGCTGGTCGCATTCGACACGCTTGCCGCGGTCACCGTATTGGCAAGCGTGACCGGCGCCCCCTGCGTCAGTGAATTTATCGTCCACGACGCGCAAGACGTACATAGTCAATCTTGACCATGCCGCGCGTTCGGCGGCCCCGAGGCCGATTGCATGCTTAGCCGCATATGCCTGGCGAGGGGTGATCATGCGGGGATGGCTGGCGCTTCGGCACGAACGAACAGAGGTGCAAAGTTTGCTATCGCCGACACGCAGTCACTACTATATTTTGCGTTGCGGACCCTGTCGTTTCGTCAATCGACGTCCGCGATTCTTCGCAGGAGCACAAAAATGGCACGTCGCAGGTGGGTCCCGTTCCTGGCATGGGTTGCTACAGCGTCATTGTCGTTGCCACTTGTTTCACCGCAAGTCGTCCTAGCCGGCGACGAAACGACCGCGAACACGCCGGAGCCATCACCGAAGCTCTCTTGGGCAGATCGAATTCGTCAGGCAAAAGTGCGAGAGGGCGAGCCAATCGTACTGATCGTGCATTCGGCAAAGGACTGCGTCTATTGCCAGCGCTGGAAAGGTTCATTAGGCGGCAAAGGTGATTTTGAATCGTGGGCGAAGACGCATCCCGATGTCCATCTATTCATAGTCGAGCGCGAGGCTATCGCCGTGCCGGAAACCATCGACAGCTATCCCCCGGTTGTCCAATGGCTTTTTGAGCGACGCCAGCGACTGGGCAACTTGTCGCCAGGAACACCCACCTTCGAAATATTCGTCAGGCGCAATATCATTTGGAGGTCGTATGGCTTGCACTCGTGGGACCGCGACGCGTTTCCGGCATTGAAGGACCTGGACAGCCGCCGTGTATCCTCGGACGTCGAGTAGCGTTGGCGTTCGCGCAGGTCAGGATCACGGCGAGGAATGTGCCGTTGGCATCGGACAGGGTGTGATGCGCCCTCCAGGCGTCGCAAACAGAGGTGTCCTCACTCGTTCTGAAAGTTCGTATAGCAAAATAATTCCGCGACTCCAGAATTCTCATGGATCAGGGCCTCCGTCCCGCGGATTGACGATTTTATTGACGGTCCCATCAAAATAATGTCGTCAACTCGCCTACGTCCGCATTAAATTTGTCGATTCGCGTAGTGGAGCAAGGGTTCCGGCGGTAACGTCCTGATTTCTGGACCGATTCCCGGCCTACCGCGCGGCCAGTCGAAGCGCTGAGTTCAGACAGGACGCTCTCTGTCTCAAGCTCAGTCACCTATGCTGGAAAAGCGGTGTTGCGGGACATTCGGGGCCAACTGCGTCCGCTTGCTCCCGGCTAAAAAGCGACATCTGCGCACGTAGGTAGAATCGTCAACAATCAGCTCTAGGTTTGATGGCCATTCCCATTGAGAGACGCAGCGATGAAGGTAACGATTGCATACATCGAAGAACCACCGTTCGGTTGGACGGAAGCGGATGGTACTGCTACGGGTGCTGACGTTGATCTGGCCGATGCGGTTCTTCGGGCGATCGGTGTTACCCGGATCGAGCATCGCCTGACGACATTTAGTGAACTGCTACCCGGCGTTGAAGCAGGTCACTGGGATATGAACGTTCCGCTCTTCGTTACCCCTGAACGCGCCAATATCGTCGCGTTCAGCGTACCCGTATGGGGGATCGGAGACGGCTTTCTGGTTCGGACTGGAAATCCGAAAGCGCTCAACAGCTACGTGTCACTCGCCAAACGTCCCGAGGCGCGCCTTGGCGTCATTGCCGGACAGGTGCAACACGAGTCGGCGAGAACGTCAGGCGTAAGCGAGAACCAGATAGCCATCTTCGAGCAACAGGCCGACGCGATCGAAGCGGTTCTCTCGGGCGCGATCGACGCGTATGCAAGCACAGCCTTGGGAAATCGCATAGTTGCGTATCGGATCGGAGGCTCAATGCTTGAGGCAGTGGAGCACGAGCCGCAAACGAATGGCACGCAGCAGAAGCTCCCGCTCGGCGCATTCTCGTTTAGCAGACGAAACAGCGCTCTGCTCAATGCGGTAAACGGGCAACTTCGTTCATATCTGGGCTCAGAAGAGCATCGCGCTCGTATGGCGAGATTCGGCTTGACAAACAATGAAATCGATTCCGCTCTCGCGCATGGGGTGTAAGACGGGTTTCGGCCACTTTCGGACCTTCGACTTCGGTGTCTAAACCGTCACCAATCCAGGTCACGAACACTTGTTGATGACCGTCGTGGGAAATGCACACACAATCTCACGTCATCACCGCACGACGATTTGATCAGACTGGAGACATAGCTAATGACCGATCGTGCTTCCCGCCGTCAGCTCGACCTTCTAGGCTCTCCGCGCTGGCAATGGCTCGATGAACTTCTGCGTATCTGGTATGTGCGCGCCTTAGATTCAGCCGATGGCTGCTCGCCCGACGAGCTCGCCGATATCTCGGCTCGCCTCAATTTCGTAATGCCAGCCACGCTTGCGGAGTGGTTCGAACTCGTTGGCCACCGCTTAGAATCCGTTCAGGACGCCCCCGCGACGCCCCTTACGGTGCGCGTTCAGGATGGCCTAGTAAGCGTCTGGACGGAGAACCAAGCTGTATGGACGCTGCTCGTGGGCGCCGGAAACGATCCGATGTGCCAGATCGATAGTTCCGATTTCTGCTTTCCAGCTACTCCTTTGAGCCAAGCATTGCACGGGATGACGCTTAGCGACACGTTAGTGGGCGCTTGGGATGGCAATGGTCGGGGACCACTAGGTGACTTGGCGTCATCGGTCGTCGGAGGCGTAATCGAGGACGCTACGGACGATGAGGTGGCTCGTGTCCTGAGTGCTTTCCCCCAACTAGAAGTCCCAGGCAATCCGTTCTATAACGTCCCGCCCCATGGGGACGGCACGACGATACTTCGTGACGGGATTGGCTTGGAGTGGGCGGTGGCTACGGCAGAGGCATTCGAGCACATTGATGCGCTGGTCCCGCTCGAACCTCCCGGCGGCCGCTACCGGGTGAGCCTTGAGCTCCCTACGGCAGTCGCGCGCCAGATCGGGCTGATCGGACGTAGTGCTATCCCGGATCTTAATGCCATCCATTTGCCCTCTGAACTTGCGAGGCCGGCGACGGGGAGCGTCAGCCAGCTTTCGGCTTCATTTGAGTGGGAGACCGCGCAGCCCGAAAAATGTATGTCTGCTGTTCGGAACGCGCTGCCCGAGACTGAGCGAGCGCTGGCCAAGATTACTTACAAACCAGAGCGGATTGCGCACTGGCGAACCGTCGAATCGGATGGAGGTGTTGATGATGCGCGTTGAAATCTGCCTTTCCGCCGGTTGGTAAGCAAGCCACAGCAAACGGTACGTCAGCGTCTGGGGCCGCGTCCGACCTGCCGGTCCAGGTGCAGGCGCGCGACGATATGGCGAAACCGCGAATGGCGATTGGGAGAAATTCGACTGACCGTTGAGGATCGGCATCAACCAGTCCGCCACCCCCAATACCACTCGACCGAGGCCGGCCAGCCGCAGACATTGGCTGGCCGCATCGCCTGGACATTCGAATGTCCAGGCGCCGAAGAGACAGCTTTCGCGCGAATTCCGTATCCTCGAGCGATGGCACTCCCAGATAGTCGCCGGCAGTAATCAAAGGCTGCCCGGGGCCGCCGTCCGAATGTCTGTGCGCCAAGGTGCAGAACAATCGCGCACGCCCTGAACCCGAACGTCCGAACATGGCTGGCGCATGTACTGGATGCGGCTGCGCCTTCAATCCGTCGCCGGCGCGGCACCTGCCCAATTTCCGTCGTTCCGGTCCCAGGGAGGCACGCCACTGAACGCGTCGACCAGGAAATCGATCATGACGCGCACCCTGGCGCTCAGGTGCCGACGGCTCGGATACAGCGCGAGAATGTCGATATCCGGCAAGCGGTACCGGGGCAACACATGCACGAGCCGGCCCTCGCCGAGATCCTTGCCGATCAGGAAAGTGGGCTGCTGGATCACGCCGTGTCCGGCAAGGGCCGCTGCACGCGCCGTATCGCCGTTGTTGGTATGCATGTGACAGTCGACCTTCACCGAGTGAAGCTTGCCGCGCTCGTCGATCAGTTGCCACTCGTCGCCGGTGGACGCATACGTGTAGCCGATACAGCGGTGCCCGCTCAGCTCCGCCGGGGCTGCCGGAACGCCGAAGCGAGCCAGATAGGCCGGCGATGCGCACAGAATGTTTTGCGACGTCGCCAGCTTGCGGGCCGCATGACTGGTCGAACCGGCGCGTGAGATGCGAATGGCGAGATCGTAGCCTTCATCCACGATATCGACGACGCGGTCAATCAGTCCAACATCGAGTTCGACTCCCGGGTATTTCCGCATGAACTCGGGCCACAACGGTGCCAGATACAAAATACCGAAGCTCACGGGGGCATTGATGCGCAGCCGCCCGCGCGGCTCGACCGACGCCGACGAGACCAGCCCCTCCGTCTCGGCGACATCGTCGAGGATCGACTTGCAACGGGCGTAAAGCGTCTCGCCGCCCTCGGTAAGAGAAAGCGTACGCGACGAGCGATTCAGCAAGCGCGTGCCCAGATGCGCCTCCAGTTCATTCACATAGCGTGTGACATTGGCGGGCGACGTGCCGAGCGCATCCGCGGCGCGCGCGAAGCCCCCACGGCTCACCACCGTCACGAAAACCTCGAAGGCGCGCAGACGATCCATCATTACCTCGGTTCATTCACAAAAGCTGAATGATAGAAGCACATTTTGGTCCTTTCTACAATCAAAACTGAGGCCTATATTGCTTTCAACGCGCCAATGCATGGGGCACTGGCCGACGAAGTGCATCAGGAGATTGAACATGCAACGCTTGAAAGGAAAAGTCGCCATCGTCACGGGCGCCAGCGCAGGGATTGGGCGTGCGACGGCAAAGCTGTTCGCGAAGGAAGGCGCCAAGGTGGTCATCGCGGCCCGGCGGGCGGCGGAACTCGAAACACTCGCCGCGGAGATCGTCAGCGAAGGCGGCGAAGCCGCATACCTGGCGGGTGACGTGCAATCGGAAGACTTTTCTAAGGCGCTGGTCGCGCTCGCGGTGAGCCGGTTCGGCCGCCTGGACATTGCCTACAACAATGCCGGTACGCTCGGCGAGATGGGGCCGAGCACCGGTATTTCCGAAGCAGGCTGGAATGCCGCGCTGTCGACCAATCTGACGAGCGCCTTCCTGGGCGCGAAACACCAGATTCCGGAAATGGTGAAGCAAGGCGGTGGGTCGATCATCTTCACGTCGACGTTCGTCGGTTACTCGTTCGCGTTTCCCGGTACTGCGGCCTATGCGGCGAGCAAGGCGGGCCTGATCGGCTTGACGCAGGCACTTGCCGCCGAGTACGGCGCGCAAGGCGTGCGCGTGAACGCGGTGTTGCCGGGCGCTGTCGACACGGACATGTATCGCGGCATGAACGACACCCAGGAATCGCAGGCGTTCGTCACGGGCCTGCATGCGCTCAAGCGCGTTGCAAGGCCGGAAGAGCTTGCCCGGTCGGTGCTGTATCTCGCTTCCGACGATTCGTCATTCGTGACCGGTACGGCATCACTGGTTGACGGTGGCGCGTCCATTACCCGGACCTGATCCCTCATTGTCGGCATCCGCTTCTACCTGCCGATGCCGCCAGTTCCACCTCACTCATGCAAAGGAAATGAATCATGGATCTGAATCTGCAAGGCAAACTCGCATTGGTCAGCGGCAGCACCGCCGGCATTGGCTTCGCTATCGCCAGGACGTTGGCGCAGGAAGGCGCGCGCGTGATCGTGAATGGCCGCTCCCAGTCATCAGTGGATGACGTGGTCGCGCAACTGAAAGCCGAGACGGGCAGCGACGTAACGGGTTTTGCGGGCGATCTCGCCACAGCCGCGGCGGCCGATGAACTGGCAACGCGTTATCCGGACGTGGAAATCCTGGTCAACAACCTGGGTATCTTCGAGCCCAAGCCGTTTGAGGAGATCCCCGACGCCGACTGGTCGCGTTTCTTCGACGTCAATGTGTTGAGCGGTGTACGCCTCGCTCGCCTGTTTCTGCCTGCGATGAAGCGTGCAGACTGGGGGCGCATCATTTTCATTTCGAGCGAAAGCGGCGTGCAGATTCCCGCCGAAATGATCCACTACGGGATGACGAAAGCCGCGCAGATTGCCGTGTCTCGCGGGCTCGCCGAAGCCGTTGCCGGCACCGGAATTACAGTCAATAGCGTGCTGCCGGGGCCGACGAAATCGCGTGGCGTGGGCGAGTTCGTGGAGGCGCTTGCAAGCGCCGAGGGCAAATCGTTTGAAGCGTTCGAACAGGAGTTCTTCGAGAAAGTCCGCCCCACATCGCTCATCAAGCGATTTGGTTCGCCGCAGGAGGTTGCGTCGCTCGTGGCCTATATCGCCAGTCCGCTTTCGGCGGCCACGACGGGAGCTGCGTTGCGAGCCGACGGGGGCGTTATAAAAAGTGCCTTTTGAAACCCCGGTCGACATTGGGCCGGGCTTTCGACAGTTGCCTCGCTCGATGTCCCGATGCGGTTGGCTGAAACGCTCCGTCTGTGGCGTCCGCGACGATCAGGCACGGGTCGGCTGTCTTGCATTCTCGCCGCGGTATCGTTCATGGCGTCGCGGGCAGCGCCGTCATTCAGCGGGCGTGATGGATGGCTTCGCTTCTCGAGGGGCATGGCCGAAGTAGGCCTTGTAGGCACGACTGAAAGCGGCTTCCGACTCGTAACCCACCGACCGTCCAACCTCGCCCACGCGCGCGTCACCTTTCGCCAGCATGTCGCGGGCGACGCTCAAGCGCCATTCATTGCGGTAACGCAACGGCGACTTGCCAACGAGCGCATTGAAACGTTCGCAAAAGTTGGAGCGGGACATGCCCGCGACGGCAGCGAGACCATCGATCGTCAAACCACGTGGCGACTGCTCATGGATTGCCTTCAAAGCGCGGGCAATACGCTTGTCCGCCAATCCGCCCAACCAGTTCGATGCATGACCATGATGAACCCAGGCACGCAACGCACGCACCACCACGAGATCAATCATGCGGGAGACCATCAAGGCGGACCCCGCCTCGTCATTGTCCGCCTCATGCAGAAGAAACTGCATGATGTTCGGCAGCCAGTCGCATGTCTCCGCCTGGCGAAGGTGGATCATGGCGGGTAACGTCAGAAGCAGATCCGGCTGGCTCGCCGGATCAAACCAGAAGTGGCAGACGACGACGTTCGCCGGTTGGTCCAGGGCGGAAATGCGCAGGCTGCCAGGCCCGCGCGGCAACAAGAGCAGTTCGCCGGACCGAATCTCGGAAGCGCCTGCCTCATCGCCGGAAATTTGCACCACGCCTTCCATGACTGCGTACGCGTGCGCCGCCCGCGCAGACATGTCCAACTGCGCGAATGGCTGCAGCATCGACGAAAAGATGCGGTCGCCCGTCATGCGCATACGCGCAAGAACCTGGGACAGGAGATCACCGTTAGCCAGACCAGCAAGCGCCCGATCCGGAAAAATGGTCAAGTTTTTCCCAGGTTCAGTCATGTCAATTCGGGTTTCGTGAGCCTAAAGTAAGCGTCGACCACCAACGAAATCACGCAAGGCAAGGATTGAAACCATGTTTGGAATTTCGCCGCTCGGCTGGATACATACTCTCGGCAGTCTACCCGCGATCCCCATGGCCGTGTACATGTTCGCGCGTTACGGCAGGATCGTTCCGCGCTCGGTTGCCGGGAGGGTGTACTTCGTTACCATGTTGATTGGTTCCTTGACCGTGTTCGCCATAGCGCACCAAGGTATCGGCTACGTCATCGGAGTCGGAGCCGTCGTGCTGTTACTGGCTGGATATGGCGTTGCGTATCTGCCCCTGCCCGGTCGAGCCGGTATCTACCTGGAAACCTTCTGTCTGACGTTGACCGCATTCGTGCTGATGGTTCCCACGGTGACCGAAACGCTGAAGCGTGTGCCCGACGGACATCCGCTGGTCAGCGATCCGAGGTCGCCACTGCTTCTCGGTGCCCAAGCCGCGCTCCTCGTCGCGCTCGTTCTGGGGTTGATCGCTCAAACGCTTTATCTTCGCAGGAAACCGCAGGGTACCCGTTCGATGGAAATCTAGAGAACGGGCAAGAGGCGACGCTTCCGTTGCCGTGTGAATACGACAATAGATATGTAATCCGAATGATATCGGCTTGATATTGATCCGACATCGGTGGAGTGATCGAAGCCGGCTCATGGTATCGAAAGAAGATCGCGCCACCCATTCGGATTCCGTGCGTTTCGTGGCGAGCCGCACGGTCGCGAAGGCAGTCGAGGCCAAGACAAGTCACCTCGTGCTCATTTCGCATCCGGTAGAGGCCGCGAACGTGACCCTCGATGCGACCGCCGGCCAGCGCAACGCGGGCGCCGGCAACAAGCTTGCGACGGTCCAGCCCGGTGTTCGGTCCATTCAACCGCTCGGTGCCAACGGAGCTGGGATCGGCGTGCTTCGGCACATCGACAGTGGTATTTGTCAGGCGAGCGTGCGCTAAACGACCGCTTTGGAAATCTACGCGTGGCCGCTTCGGGTCGATCTGTGCCGGTCATGCGTCACAGAGCGGCGGCCGGCCGCGTTCGGCCAGGAAGGGACACTCGACTGGGCAGCCTACATCGTTGACAATCAAGCACTGCGTATGGACGATTTGCGGGCACGTCGAGGAGAGGAATGGATATCTTATCGACAATCCCAAGCGCACCCTTCGAACGCCCAACTTTGATTAAATATGAGTGAACTCCAGCAAGAAGTGCAACGCCTCGCAGCACAAGCGCTGGCCGATTTCAACGACCGTGCTGAGGGGAAGCTAGATTTTTCGGAAGCAAGCCTACAGGTTGTTGAAGAGATGCTTGCAGAGGCTTCGATGTACCGAAATGACCTGCCATCTGAGACGGTTGAGGGGATCGTGACGCGATTCGGTTGTTACGTTCTGGAGGTCGGTCGCCAGCAGTTCGGCGGCACGTATTCCTGGCTCGAAGAGCGAAATCAGCCCGTGCTTGTTGTCGGTAATCCACAAAATCACACCGCTCTCGGAACTTGGGACAAGGTGCGTGGCCGCTTATCCGGGGACACCGGCGACAACGTTCCTTTTTTCTTTGAAGGCTTTGCAGAACGTGTGCGAACGTCGTCCGGTGGGGGGCGAGCTCTTTACATTTGAAGCCACCGTGGGAATGTCCGCTCGGAGTGAAGTCAAGGACCGCTCCGGGTCGGCTACAGTCGAACGCATCGGGCGGCATCCGGCCATAAGGCGTCATCCGCTCGTTGCGTCGCGTAGGCATTCAAACGTCGGGTCCAGTCGCGAACCGGCCATTGGTTTTCGCGACAGTCCGGATGTTGCGCACACCAACCGCCGCGCGGGTGATCTGACAAACGGTGACCACCCCTCTGTGCAGCACCGCACGTCGAGCACTCACAATCCATCACTCTATGCGCGCCCCGGTCGTCAGGACTACTGTTTGGGGACAAAGAGCGAATCCAGTCCGAAATCCTCGATAGAACCAGACGGCACAACGGCTTTTCCCCCGATTGCCGGCACGGCCAAAACCAGGGCTCCTGCAACACGGTGCGCTTCGACAGGACGAAAGCCTGCGGGAAGCAGGGGTCTCAGCAACTGGCTCAGCCAGATACCGATCTTTTCGCCGTAGCGCACAGGTTGTTTCAGAGCCGTCCGGTCTCCAAGCAGGAACGAGGGCCGTACCACGACGAGGGTTTCGGGGCCGAGCGCGGCAAGTGCATCTTCGAGTTCGCCCTTGACTCGGTTGTAGAACACGATTGATCGCGCATTCGCGCTGATGGCGCTGACCACGCCAAACCGTCTTGCGCCCGCCGCCAGGCTGGCTTTCGCAACGGCTAGATTGGCTTCGAAGTCCACGGCACGAAATGCGGAGCGGCTTCCCGCCTGCCTGATCGTTGTACCCAGCGCAAGATATGCTTCGTCGACTGGGGGCAAAGGCGGGATCGACCGGAAATCCACCAGGTGAACCGTCAGCTTTGGACTGCGTACCGCCAGTTCACGCCGGCATAGCGCATGTACCTCCGCCACGGAAGGATCATCGAGCAGTTGCTGAAGGATGTTGGCTCCGACGAGCCCCGTAGCGCCGGCAACCACAACCCGGCGATGAAACGGTGGCTGGCGTACATGCGCCAGATCGAATGACGACTGCTGGAACGAGGTCTGCATCATCTGTCAGCGAAGTGTTGCGTTGGAAATTGGCTCACCCGGCGCGGAGCGGACCACTTGCTGCCACTGCCGGAGAAGCGCCTCCAACTGCGGAGCGGCGGACTTTGCCGCGTCGTAACCCGCCTGCCGCACACGCTCCCGTCCGGCTGCGTCCTGAGCGCCCGCGGGCGAAACCGCCGGCGCGATCAGGACGTCCGCTTCAGCCAGTTCGTTTTGTGCGATCAGACAACTTTGGGCCTGCATGGTCCTCAGCACGATGGACATGATGGAAGTCGCGGGATAGCGGGGACTGTGACAATAGATGTCTACCGCGACGACGATGTCGGCACCCATTGCCCGTGCCACGCGGACGGGCACGACAGACGTGACACCGCCGTCCACGAGCACACCGTCCCGATATCGGATCGGGACAAACACGCCGGGGATCGACGCGGACGCTCTCGCGACCTCGCCTGCGTCCCCCTGCGTCAGGATGACGGGTATGGAACGCTCGAGGTCGGTCGCTACGGCTGCAAATCGCCTCGGAAAACGTTCGATGGGTTTGCCTGCCACAAGCGAGTCGACCCAGCGGGCGAGCGCTTCTCCCTTGACGAAGCCCGTTCCGGTGGCAGTGAGATCCGCGAGCGAATAGACCCTGGTGTCTTCCGCACAGGTCCATAGCTCACCCGGCGAAGCACCGGCAGCATAAGGCGCGCCGACAATTGCGCCGATGGATGTCCCGACCACGATATCGGGATCGAACCCGATCTCCTCCAGTGCCTGCAATACGCCGATATGGGCATAGCCGCGCAAGCCGCCGCCTCCGAGGACGATCGCGACGACGGGCCGGCGACGGAGAGGGTCTGTCGTCCTGTCTGTCCCGGTCCGCATTTCCTCCAGCGTCGTACCGCGAAGACCGTTGTCGCGCACCGTCTCGCTCGTGCTGGCAGGTCCCGCGCAGGACGTCGCCAGAAGCGCGCACAACAGCGCAGGCAGCACGCACCTCCATGACAGTTTCATCGGACCGTTCCAAAAGACCTGCCGGCAAACGCCCATGGCATCCGGTCATCCCTTGTGTCGTTACCCATTCACGCGATGGAACACCCGGGTCTGTCCGAGGGCGGATATGCCGAGGTAGCCGCGCAGATACATCTTTCCGTCCTTGATGGTCGCCTTGCAGGTGTATGTGCGGCCGGAGGACCCGTCGTAGAGCGAGCCTCCGGTCCATTCACCGTCGTCCCAGCGAAGGCCGGACAGAAACACGATGTTCTTCAGCGAGCGGGAGCGCAGCGCAGGGTCGGGGTTCCTCGTGTCGAGCTTGAAGGTGACGTTATCGGACTCCACCACCTGATTTCCGTACAGCAGGCGTGCCTCGAAGGCGGCGCCTGCCTTGTACATGTCGAGCTTTACGCTGCCATCGTCGGCTTCCCATATTCCAACGATCCCGTCGGCGGGAGCGTGCTGGGCATGGGCAGTTAGTGTTAAAAACAGGCTCATGAAGAAGAGCATCATGGAGACGGCCGATTGACGTAAAACGAGGCTTGCGTTCATGCCGGTGATCCTTTTTGACGGGTTTCCAGGAAGCAATCCTGTTCCGGGCGTCCGGCGTGCAGCCGCCCCCACAGCGGCAGCGCTCGCCGTCGGCAGGACCGGCTCACGCACACGAGGCGTGATCACGATTGCGACAGACCGGATCGTAAGGACTGAGCCCGGGGCGCACAGTGGCGGATGACGCCGTTCCCGTTGCGAGTAGCGCCATTCTTCCCGGAGCGGGCGGCTGCGCGGCGGATCGTTTTCAGGTGGCCGCTCCCGCCATGGCGTGAATTGCGACCAACGTGGCGCCTTTCGTTAGTGCACCGGCGCGGTGCGGCGAGTAACGTTCACTCCAGTCAGAACTCGCTGAGAGACCACGATGTTTGATAGAAGCAAGAAAACGGCCCTCGTGACGGGCGCCTCCTCGGGCATGGGCAAGGAAATCGCCCGGCAGCTGATTCGCGACGGCTTCCAGGTCTACGTGGCCGCGCGGCACGTCGACAGGATGATCGACCTGCAACGTCTCGGCGCCAGGCCGCTACGCATGGACCTTTCCCGCGATGCAGAGATCGTGTCGGCAGTCGAGACGATTCTCAAAGAAACCGGAGGAGTGGACGTGCTCGTCAACAACGCCGGGTTCGGACTGTACGGGCCGGTAGAGGACATCGGCATCGAGGAGGCCCGATACCAGTTCGAGGTCAACGTGTTCGGCACGGCCCGCCTCACGCAGTTGCTCCTGCCTGCCATGCGCGAGAGGGGAAGCGGCACGATCGTCAACATCACGTCGATGGGCGGCAAGATCTATACGCTGCTCGGCGCGTGGTATCACGCGACGAAGCATGCCCTCGAAGGCTGGTCGGATTGCCTGCGGCTGGAGCTCGCACCATTCGGCATCCGTGTCGTGATCGTGGAGCCCGGCCTGATCGAGACGGGGTTCGGCGACGTGGTTTCGCGCAGCCTGCTCGCCCGCTCCGGCAGCGGCGCCTATGCGGAGCTGACCCAGGCTGTCGCAAAGTCGACGCAGCAAGCCTATGGCAACGGACGCGGTACCGACCCGGGTGTCATCGCCAACGTGGTGTCGCAGGCCGTGCGCGCGAAAAAGCCGCGCACGCGATATGTCTCCGGCAAGTACGCGAAACCGATGATCCTGATCCGCGCGTGGCTCGGCGACCGCATGTTCGACCGCGTGATCATGAGCCAGATGCGCTAGGATGGTCCGCGCCCCCGTCACGAGCCGGGCGCGTGCGAGCGGCAAAGATTACTTCCACACCGAGGCTACGATGGGCGCAGTCATGGCAGACAGATGCACGGTACCGCAGGCGTTCTGGCGCGCGATTGCGCACGCCGGCCTGCCGCCGGCCGCGATACTGCGTCAGGCCCGGTTACCTGCCACGCTGCACCTGAATCCTCGGGCGCTCGTGAGCACCGAGCAGTACTTCGCGCTATGGAAAGCGATCGGGCAGCTGGCGCCCGAGCCTGGTCTAGGCATCGCACTGGTGACCCGGAGCGAAGTCGCAACGCATCCCCCTTTCCTCCTTGCCGCATTCCATGCCCGGGACTATCGCGATGGCCTCGAGCGGGTCGCCCGCTTCAAGAGGCTCTGCACGCCGGAGCAACTGCATATCGCCGAAGAGGGGGCCGAATGTACGCTCACCTCGGAGTGGCCCTGCGCAACTGAACCCGAACCCGCCGTTGCGACCGACGTCACGTTTGCGACGCTGCTCGAACTCGGCAGGCGGGGCACCGGGCAACACCTGACGCCGCGTCGCGTGGAGTTCGTCCGCACAGGCCCGAGGGAAGAGGTCTACCGCGAGTACTTCGGCTGCCCGATTCGCTACGGCGCGGCGCGCAATGCGCTCGTGCTGAAGTCAGCCGATCTCGACCGGCCGTTTCCCGGCCACAATCCCGAACTGCTCGACATGCTGACTCCCGCACTTACGGCAGCGCTGGGGGAAATCGAAGCGCGCAGCTCGATCCGCGAGCAGGTGAAAGTCGTACTCAAACGATGCCTCGCAAGCGGCCGGCCGGAACTGTCGGACGTGGCGCGCGACCTCGGGATGAGCGAGCGGACGCTGCAACGGCGCATCACGGATGAAGGCACGACATTCCGGGATCTTCTTGCCGAGGCTCGACAGGAGCTCTGGCGCCGGTTGCTCGCGGACCCGGCCGCGGGCATCGATGAGGTTTCCTGCCTGCTGGGTTACCAGGACACGAGTTCGTTCTATCGCGCGTTCCGCGATTGGGAAGGCGTCACCCCGAACCGCTGGCGGGAACTGAATTCGCCCGGCGTTGCCGCCGAACCGATCTGACGCGTACCCCCGGCGGGCTCCTTATCCAGACTTCTCACCGTAGCTTCGACTCGTTGCCGGCCACGCAGAGACCGGCACTCGAAGCTGTCCTGTTGTGCACCACGGTGAAGTAACCGCTGCGCTGCGGCGCAAATCCGGTCCATTCGATTGGCGCCAGGCGCAAGGGGCATGGCGCGCTCTGCCAGTGCCGCCGATCAGGCAAAGCGGTACAAATCTGTCTGTAACGGCTATCCATCTTGAGAGGCATTCCATGACAGAAAAAGTGTGGTTCATTACCGGTGCATCCCGCGGCTTTGGCCGCATCTGGACCGAGGCGGCACTCGCGCGAGGCGACAAGGTCGCCGCGACGGCGCGACAGCTGGCCAGTCTCGACGGGCTGGTCGAACGCTATGGCGAGGCGGTGCTTCCTCTGGCGCTCGATGTCACCGACTCCGCCCAGGCAGACCACGTCATCGCGCAGGCCCATGCGCACTTTGGCAAGCTCGATGTCGTCGTGAACAATGCGGGCTACGCGCTGGTGGGCGCGATAGAGGAAGCGAGCGAGGCCGACGTCCGCGCCGAGTTCGAAACCAACTTCTTCGGTGCCTGGCGCGTGATTCGAGCTGCGTTGCCGTTTCTGCGCGAGCAGCGCCACGGCCACATCGTCGGCGTATCGAGCGTTGCCGGCATTGTGGCGGGGCCCATCGTCGGCTTCTATCACGCCTCCAAATGGGCGTTCGAAGCCATGCATGAGAGCCTCGCGCAGGAGGTCAAAGACTTCGGGATCAACGTCACGCTGCTCGAGCCCGGCGCATACGCCACCGATTTTTCGAGTCAGGCATCGCTGAAACTGGCGACCGGCAACGATGCCTATGCCGCTCTCAGGGCACGGGTCTTTTCGTCCAGTGGACAGATCGATTTCGGCGATCCTCGGTCGACCGCTCAGGCTGTCCTCGAGATCGTCGATTCGGCCGATCCGCCGTTGCGTCTCTTTCTCGGCACGGAAGGGCTTCCTGTCGCGCGTTCCGCATACGCCGAGCGTCTTGCCACCTGGCAGGCGTGGGAGCCGGTCTCCAGCGCGGCGCAAGGCAATTCGAGGCGGCAGGACATTCTGCTGTGAACGCAGGCCGATCCCACGGCCAACCGTGACGGCCAGAGATTCATCGAGCCGCAGGGCCTGCATAACGGCGGGGTGTCGCTTCGCACGAGGCCAATGCGCCATCCCATTCACTGGATTACATCGACCGGACAACCGATGCCGCTTCATTTCTCGTGCACGATGTGCGGTCGGTGCTGCCGCGACCTCCGGGTACCGCTCGGCCTTTCCGAAGCGCTGGACTGGCTGCGCGACGGCGGTGAAGTGCAGCTACTCTGTGAAGCCGTACCCTGGCTCGTCGAGCCGGCGGCGGATGATCTGGCCGCCGCCTACAAGTTCCGGCGCTCGTTCGTGGCGCCGAGCGGTACATTACCGTTGCGCGTTGTCGTGACGGTCGTGGCTGCATTCGAAGGACCCTGCCCCCCATCTGCAACCCGATCTGGCATGCGGCATTTACGAGCGGCGGCCGCGCGTATGCCGCATTTATCCTGCCGAGATCAATCCGTTCATCGAACTTCGCCCCGCTGGAAAGGCATGTCCACCGGATGCGTGGAGCGATCGTCATCCTGTGCTGGAAGTGTCGGGTCAATACGTGGAGCCGTCGCTTGTGGCAGGCATCGACGCTTTTCGAGACGCGGACGTGGGCGATGTTGGTGCGAAACGGATGCTGTGTGCCGTCCTTGGCGTGAGTTCGACTGCGCTCGCCAACGAGGGGTTCGTTGCCGTGTTGGCGGAACGCGAGGCGATGATGCGGGCGATCGGGACCGCAATCGACAGGACCGAAGCCACCGAAGGCAAGGCGTGTGCGGAATCGTGGATCATCGTTTCGAATCGCCGCCGATCGCGTGAGGCACTCGCCTCGGTCGACGCTCGCGCCGTAGCACCCGAAGCGTTGCCCGACCAACAAAAGTATCTGGGATTTCACGCGTCCAGCGACGATTAATCAGCGCCTGTTGGCCAGCAATCGATCTCCGGGCGCGCATGATGTTTGCGATGCCAACGTGAGGTAGCAGTCTGCGCGAAGATGGAAGTCGGAGACCGCCCCAAAGCCGCCGTTGAAGTCCCGCTGATCCGAAGGGCGGGTTCGGGTCGCCAACGGTCATCCCCCCGCCCCAAACCAATCCCCCCTACTTCATCGCGACAAGCGGCTCGACAAACGCCTCGAAATGCGGCAACCAGATCGGAATCGCCTCCTTGACCGCGAACATCCCGTGCCCGTTCTTGCCGAACGGCGGCTCGACGATCATCTGCCCGTGCCCGCCGGCCGCCTGAAACGCGGCAAACCACGTCGCCACGACTTCCGGTGCGAAATACTTGTCGTTCTGCACGTAATGCCAGAGCACCGGCACGCGCGTCGTGCTCGCGAAATGCCCGATCGTGTCGGCCATCTGCCGCGGATCGCACGGCATGCCCGGATGCGTCGTCGGATTGCCCCCACGCCCGCCCGAGAAGTTCACCACCGCGACCACGCCCTGCGGCGCGTAGCTTGCCGCCGCCAGCGACGCGAAGCCGCCCGCCGATTGCCCGACCAGCACGACACGGCTTCGATCCACCTGCGGCAAGGTCTGCGCATAGCGCACGGCCGCGAGCACATCGCGCGCGGCCTGCTGGCCGGCAGCGAGGTAATCGGGATGCCGGCACGACCCTGCATCCTCTTCGTCGACACCGCCCGTCGCACCGTACCCGCGGCGGATCGGCACGATCACCGCGAAACCGTGCTGCACGAACGTCCGGATCTGCGGCAACGCGCGGTAGCGTCCCACCTTCGGCCGGTCGCGCGGCTCGGGCGGGCTGCCGTGGCTCAGCACGATCAGCGGAAAGGGCCCGGGGCCGTCCGGCATGTAGGTCGTGGCGACGATGTCGCGTGTGTGCCCGCCTTCGTCGACCGGCACCTTGACGACGGTTTCATGCAGATCGGGAGCAATGGCGGTGTCTTCGACCGCCGTCGCCGCGCAGCCAGCGACGGAAGCGATCAACACGCCCGGGATCAGCACCCGGCACAGGGGGATGGCGATCCGGTTTCGACGAACGACGATGCTCATGGGCAATCTCTCCACGAATCCAGGGATGACGGGCGAGGCTGTGGCGATGCGTACCGCGAAGGCGACAGTGTATCCGTGCGGCGCCGCAACCGGGCCGGCCGCATGCGTACAGCCCGCACCGGCATCCTGAGCGTCACCCGCCGTCACCACCGATAACTGACATCCCCCGTCACCGACAGCCGCGTGCCGTAGAAGCACCCTCCCGCCGAAAAGCACGACGACACATAAGTCCGGTCGAACAGGTTGTTCACGTGCGCCGCGACGCGCCACCCCTTCCACGCCGGCCGCTCGACACCCAGGTCGTACGACAGCCCGAGATCGAAGAGCACGACGGCCGGCACGTCGAACGTATTGACGTTGTCGCCCGCGCTGCGCCCGACGTAGCGCATGCCGCCGCCCACCCTCAGCCCGCGCAGCCCGGGCCGGTCGACCGCATAGTCGAGCCACAGCGACGCCAGATGGCGCGGCACCGCCGCCACGCGCTTGCCGACGACGGCCGCGTCCGTATCGGCCTGCACCGTCGTGTCGAGATACGTGTACGCGGCGATCACGTCCAGTTGCTTCCAGACGCGCGAACGCCCTTCCAGCTCGATCCCGCGCGAGCGCACCTCGCCCGTCTGCACGTTGAAGAACGGATGCTCGGGATCGGCGGTCAGCACATTGCGCTGGCGAATGTCGAACGCGGCGATCGACGCGTTCTGCAACCGGTCGGGCGACTGGTAGCGCAGCCCGACCTCGAACTGCTTCGCCTTCGTCGGCGTGAACGGCTGGCCGTCGAAGCGCGTGCCGAGCGCCGGCTCGAACGACGTCGAATAGCTCAGGTACGGCGCGAAGCCGCTGTCGAACAGATAAACGGCCCCCGCGCGCCCGGTGAACGCACGCGTGCTCTGCCGCACGCTCGTGGAGCGCAGCAGGTCGTCGGTCGTCGTGCGCGACCATTCCTCGCGCCCGCCGAGCGTGAAAACCCAGCGATCCCAGCGCACCTGGTCCTGCAGGTAGATGCCGATCCGGTCGGGTGTCTGGCGCGTCTGCTGCCCGATCGGCGGCGCCGCGAACGGCTGCCCGTAATCGGGCGCACGCGTATCGAGCGGCGGCGCCGCGCCGAACCCCGACCCGACGAGGTTCGCCACCGCATGCTCGTACGACAGCCCGGCCAGCACCGTATGCTCGACCGGCCCCGTCATCACGCGCATCTCCGCCTGGTTGTCGAGCGCGAGATGGTTCACATGCTCGCGCGACCACGACAGCGAACGGTTCAGCACGCCCGGCGCCAGGTAGGGCGCGACGAAATTGACGGCCGCGCCCGCGAAGTCGACGTCGAGATGCGTATAGCGCACGTTCTGCCGGACTTTCCACGTCGAGTCGAAACGATGCTCGAACGCGTAGCCGATCATCGCCTGCGTGCGGTCGTACGTGTCGAAGCCGGGCAGCCCCGGATAGAAGCGCGTCGGTATCCGCCGGCCCGCGTCGGGCCACAGCGTGCCGAGGGCCGGCAGCCAGCCCGCGAAGTTGTTGTGCGGATCGCGCTGGAACGAACCCAGCAGCGTGACACTCGTATCGGCGTTCGGCTGCCACGTCAGCGACGGCGCGACGACGATCCGCTGCTGCCGCGAATAGTCGATCTGCTCGTCCGCGCGGCGCGCGAGGCCGTCGATCCGGTAGCGCCACGTGCCGTCCTGCGTCACGGGCCCGCTGAAATCGAACGCAAGCTGCCCGCGATCGCGGTAGCCGGTCTGCATGGCGAGCAGGTGCTGCGCGTCGCGCGTCGGCCGCTTGCTGACCATGTCGACGATGCCGCCGGGGCTCGCCTGCCCGTACAGCACCGACGCCGGCCCGCGCAAGACGTCGATGCGTTCGAGCGTCCACGGATCGACGACGCTCGCGGCCCAGTTCACGCCTTTCGGGAGCGGCAAGCCGTCGAGCATCTGCGGATTGATCGCCGCCGCCGCGAACCCGCCGAAGCCGCGCAGGAACACGCTCTCGAGCACGCCGCCGGGGCGCGAGTCCGCGTACGTGCCCGGCGTGTAGCGCAGGCTGTCGCCGACGCTGTGCACGTCCTGCCGGTCCATCTGCTCGCGCGTGACGACCGACAAGCCCTGCGGCACCTCGACGATCGCCGTGTCGGTCTTGGTGCCCGCGCGCGACACGTCGGCCGCGATGCCGTTCACGGGGCCGACGCCCGTCTCGCGCCGCCCGTCGACGACGATCGGCGCGAGCAGCGGCGCATCCGCGGGCTCGCCCGCGTCCCGCGCATCTTGCGCGGCAGCCGAAGCGGCGATCGGCATCGTCGCCGCGCAGGCCAGTACGGCCGCCCAGCCCGGCACGCGCCGCAACGCCGCGCACGGCAACGGAAATCCAGGCCGCGCATCGCGGCCGATGTGTGATCGATTCATGTCGGGTTATCCGGAAAGCGGAGACGGGCGTCGGCGGATACGTCGCGCCCTTGGGTACGGAGACGGGCCGCTCTTGCAACGGCGACCTCGACTGAACAGCGAATGCGAATCATTTACGCCGACGCGACGCGGGTAAATGCCGGTGGACGCAATCGACGAATGTGCGGCATGCATCGATCGGCCGCGGGTTTATTCGTCTGACGTTAACAAAATGTCACGTTTGAATATCGTTATCCTGAACGACCAAATGAATGATCGGATGATAGGATAGCGACACCCTCAAGTTTCAAGCGACACACTTAATGTCAAGCCTGCCCCCGGCCACCCGACACTCGCTCGTCGATTCTGCGATCGAGATCCTCAAATCCAACATCACTTCCGGCATCTGGCGCGTCGGCCAGCGCATTCCGACCGAGCTCGATCTCGCGAAGCAGCTCGAAGTCGGCCGCAACACGGTGCGCGAGGCGGTTCGCACGCTCGCGTATTCCGGCGTGCTCGAAGTGCGCCAGGGCGACGGCACCTATGTGCGCCGCAACGTCGATCCGGCCGAAACGATGCGCAACGTCGATCGTGCCGCGCGCAGCGACCATCTCGAACTGCAATGCATGCTCGAAACGGAATGCGCGCGCTACGCTGCGCGCCGGCGCACCGACGAGGATCTCGTGACGTTGCGCAAGCTGCTGAAGGCGCGCGGCGAGCGCGAAGCGTCGCGCGACGTGAAGAAGTTCGTCGAGCGCGACCGCGCGTTTCACATCGCCGTGGCCGCCGCCTCGCACAATCACGCGCTCGAAGCGCTGTATCGCTACTTCTCGGGCTCGATCCTCGCGAACGTGGAAGACATCCTCGTCGAACTCGACGAGGCCGAGATCCCCGAGCCGGACATGCGGGCGCACCAGGCGGTGCTCGACGCGATCGAACAACGCGACGAGAACAAGGCGGTGCGCGCGACGCTCGCGATCCTCAAGCCGCAGATGACCTGGCTCGAGACGCGCGAGGCGCCCGCCGCCTGACGGGCCCGGTACGTCCGGTTTGCCCGGTTTGCCCGGTTTGCCCCGTACGCGCTACGCGGCGACGGCCTCGATCACGTCGATCTGCCCGTCCGGCGCGGAGCGCAGCCCCACGGGCCGCCAGCCGGCGGCGGCGAGCAGCGCGTCGTATTCGTCCCGCGTGCGCTCGCGGCCGCTGCCCCAGCACATCATGTGGATGTCGTAGAGCTTCGAGAAATGCGCGACGCCCGGCGCCGGCACGACCCGCTCGATCACGAACACGCGCGCGCCGTCGCGGGCGCTTTCGCGTGCCCGCCTGAGGATCGCCACGCATTCGTCGTCGTTCCAGTCGTGCAGGATCAGCTTCAGCAGATAGACGTCGGCGGCCGGCACCGCGTCGAACATGTTGCCGCCCGCCTTGCTGCAGCGCGCGCTCACGCCCATCCGCTGCGCCCAGTCGTCCGCGTCGCCGTCGATCACCTCCGGCAGGTCGAACACGACACCGGTCAGCGCGCCGAACCGCCGCAGCAGGCTGCACAGCATGTGCCCCTGGCCGCCGCCGATGTCGCACGCATGCGTGCCCGGCGCGAACGTGACGTCGCGCAGCGCATCGACGACCTGTTCCGACTGCACGGTCGAGAAGCTCGACATCGCGCGCTTGAAATCGCTTCGATAACGTTCGTTATCCTTCGCATAGTCGAACGCCATCGCGCCGAACTCGCGGACGAAACCGTTCTGCTGCCCCTCGCGCACCATGTCGGGCAGGTGCGCCCAGATCGCGTAGTGCTCGGGGCCCTCCTGCAACAGCACGAAATCGCGCAACGTACTCGCGGCATCCGCGTGCAGCAGCGCGCCCGACGCGGTGGCCCGGAAGCCGCGCCGCGGGTCCTCGTCGAGCAGCCCGAGCGCGGCGAGCGCACGCAGCAGCCGGTACAGCAGCGGTTCGTCGACGTCGAGCGTCGCCGCGAGCGCGGCCGACGAAACCGGTGCATCCGTGGTGACCGCATCGAACACGCCGAGCCGCGTGCCCGCGTACAGGATCCGGCTGCGCCACCGCCCGAACAGCGTATCCAGCACCTGTTTTGCCGCATTTTCCATAAAGCACTCCTGAGCAGGGTTCGACCGCGCCGGCACGTGATGCACCGGGCGATCGCATCGTCAACGAAGCAGGCGGATCACTGCTCGTGCAGGAATTCCCGGATCGGGTAGCCGACATGGCGCTGCGCATCGAGCGTATAGCCGAGGATGCGGTCGCCGCGCTTGAGCTCCGTGATGTTGTGCACGCTGCCTTTCGGCCCGAGCACGCGCACATGCCAGTCGTCCTGCGCAATGATGTTGATCGCGCGATTCGCGGCATTCTTCGCCTCGATCAGCAGCAGCGGCCGCGTCTCGACCTTCGCGCGCCCGACCACGACGCGGCGTGCCTTGCCCTGCACGTTGACAGCCAGGATCTCCGCGCCCGATTCGAGCTCGGCGAGGTAGCGGGTGCGGTTGTCCGGCGCGACGACATACGAATGGAGCGCGGCCGCGTTCACGCGGAACGGGCGCGTCGGCATGTACGGCAGCGGGTGCGTCTCGCTGCTGATCAGGATCATGCCGGTCGAATACGAACCCACGAGGATGCCCTCGTCCTGCTCGAAGCGCGAGCAGGTGTCGACGCAGACGCGCTCGCCCGGCCCCAGGTGCGTGAGCCCGACGATCTCGATTTCCTCGAGCTGCAGATCCTCGACCGTGTCGCTGCAGATCGACACGAGCTGCGTGGCCTGCCCGACCTGCGTCGGCGTGAGCAACACGCCTTCGGGGCCGCGCTGCAGCACGTTCAGCGTCACTTCGGCATCCTCCAGGTCGGCGACGACGGTGATCAGCTCGCCCGCCGCGCGATCGGCGGCCGCCAGCAGGATCTCGAGCGGGATCTTGCTCGGGTCCTGCAGGAATTCGACGAGCAGCCACGGCGTGGACACCGACAGCTCGCACGCGCGCGTGAGCGTCGCCTCGCCCGTCACTTCGATGAACACGCCGAGCTCGACGCCGTCCGGCACCGCGAAATCGACCGGCAGCCCATCCTTCACGAGGACGATCTGCACCTGCTCGAGCAGCGCGGCATCGGCCGGCTGCCGATCGACGACCGCGACCTTGCACGCGCTCGGCGGCAGTCGCCCGGCCTGCTCCGCATCCTTCACGACGAATGCGGACACGCCGACATGCAGCGCTTCCTCGGTGATCTCGTCCGCGAGCTCGCCGATGTTGCGCAGGTCAATCCAGGAAAGCTTCTTCAAGGCCAATCTCCTTCGAAGGGGATAAAGCAGGTTGAATGACAGGGTGAAACTAGCGACTGACTGATACGGCCGAACGCGACGCGGCGGCCCGCATCCGGCAATCCACCCAGCCGGCGCCCGGCTCGTAGCCGGCCAGCCGGACGCCGGGCGCGACATCGGCGAGCCCGACGGCCGTGCCGCCGTCGGTCCGGAACCGCACCGCGCGGTCGCCGCGCAGCACGACACGCGTGCTCGTGCCGGATGCGCTGCGCGTGTGCAACGCGACGAGCGGCGCGGATTCGATCCGCACGCGGCCGACCACGATCGCGCGCGTGTCGCCCGCCGCGCCGACCGTCAGGATCCGCTCGCCCGAACGCAGCAGCGACAGCTGGCGCGCGCGGTCGCCGCCGCAGAACACGAACGATTCGGCCGAGCCGGCGTCGATGCCGAACACGAGCGGCCGGCCGGGCGGGTGCGCGGCGCCGGCCGCGACGACGAGCAGCATGCTGGTCGCGCTCGCGCCGGCCAGCACGCATTCTTCGCCGTCGAGCTGCGAACAGCCGTCGATCACCGCATGCAGCCCGACGCCGAGCGGCTCGACGCGCTGCACCTCGAATGTCTTCAGCTTCAGCGGCTCGCGCGAGCGCAGCTCGCCGCACGCGGCCAGCACGCCGCGCAACGCGGCCGCATCGCGCGGTGCGAACGCGATGTCGACCGGCGACTGCGCATGCTTGCGCGCGAGGTAGGCCGCGCCGTGCGGATCGGCGAGCGACACGACGATGCGGCACGCGGTGTCGCGGACACCCTCGAGCAGGCGCTCGAGCGGCATCGTGGTCGCGAGCGCGTAGTCGAGCAGGACGAGCGCGTGCCGCGCGATCGCGGCGCGCGCGGCATCGAAATCGGCCGCGCCGTCGATCCTCACGCGAACGCCCGCGAGCGGCGCATGCGCATCGTCGACCAGCGTCGCGACGCCCGCCGTCGAAACGGTCAATAGCGCCGCCGCGCCGGCCGCGCACGGTTCGCGACCGGCGTCGCCCACCACGACGCGGCGCGCGCCGGCCCTCGCCGCGTCGGCCGCGACGGCGCCTGCCTGCGCGCCGAGCGCGCGCAGGTCGATCCACGGATAGCGATGCATGGAAACCCTCGATGGTCGAAAAAGACCGGGTACGACGGCCCGGCGCAGCGGATCAGGCGGCCAGGTGCGCGGCGCGCCGCTCGACGCCGTGCACCGCGTCCGACAGGCGGCGGATCAGCGGGGCGGCCTTCGGCGCGGCGAACACGTTGCGGCCGGCCGCGATGCCGAGCGCGCCCGCGTTCATCACCCGCGACGTGAACGCGACGAACTCGTCTTCGGGCAGCTTCGCGCCGCCCGCGACCAGCACCGGCAGCGACGAACCGGCGATGATGTCGGCCATGCTCGCGGCGTCGCCGCTGTACGGCAGCTTGACGATGTCGGCGCCGAGATCCGCCGCGACGTTCGCCGCATGGGCGATCAGTTCGGCCTGCGGACGATCGCCGAGGCCGGGGCCGCGCGGATAGATCATCGCGAGCAGCGGCAGCGACCAGCGCGCGCATTCGGTCGCGATGCGGCTCAGGTCGAGCAGCTGCTGGGATTCCGTTTTCGAGCCGAGATTCACGTGCACGCTGACCGCGTCCGCGCCGCTCGCCAGCGCGTCCTCGACGCTCGCGAACAGCGTCTTCGCGTTCGCGTCCTCCGCGTAGCGCGTGCAACCGTTCAGGTGCACGACGAGCGCGAGATCGCTCAGCACGTCGGGCGCCAGGAAGCGCGCGCGGCCCCGATGCACGACGATCGCGTCGCCGCCGTGCGCGGCGATGTCGCCAACCAGTTGCCGCAACTGCTGCGGATGGGCGATCGGCCCGTCCGCGAGCGAATGATCGAGCGGCACCATCAGACACTTGCCCGACGCGGCACGCACCACCCGCCGCATCCTGAGCGCCTTGCCAGAAACCGATAGAAGAGCGTTCATCCGTGATTCCTCGCCAGAAATGGAAAGGCCGGCCCGTTCGACTTCAGCCTGCCCCCGGGGTGCCCGTTTGCGGGCGGAACTGGAGCGACAACCGAGCAACGCTTGCAGCAAATCTTGCGACGTGTAAGACTTGCATAGACCCAATCATCCTATGATTGGATCATCCTTGCAAGTGCCTTGCGAGCGATCCTGTTTCCCGACCGGGGGACGCATTCGTCGCGGCATCGCTTCCCCTTTGCAGACAACGGCAGCACATCAACCTGTGAGGTGTCTATGAAGTTCGGCGTGTCCTTCCTGCCCGATACCGGCCCGTCCGACCGCCCGGCGGCCGACTATTACGCCCAGGCGCTGAAGCTCAGCGCGCTGTCCGAGCGGCTCGGCTACACGTACGTGAAGATGACCGAGCACTACCTGAAGCCGTATGGCGGCTACAGCCCGTCGCCGCTGATGTTCCTCGCGGCCGTGGCCGCGCAGACGAAGTCGATCCGCCTGATGACGGGCGGCATCCAAGCGTCGTTCCATCATCCGATCCAGCTCGCGGCCGAAGCCGCGCAGCTCGACGCGATCTCGAACGGGCGGCTCGAGCTGGGCTTCGCGCGCGCCTTCCTGCCGTACGAATTCGATGCGTTCGGCATCGATCTCGATTCGAGCAAGACGCGCTTCCAGCAGACGATCGACGCGACGGTGCGGCTCCTCGCCGAGGAATCGGCCAGCGAGGACACCCCGTTCTTCCGCTATCGCGACGCGCAATCGCTGCCGCGCCCGACGCAGCAGCCGCGCCCGCCGGTGTGGGTCGCGGCGCTGCTCACGCCGTCCAGCTTCGAGTGGATCGGCGAACGCGGCTTCAACCTGCTGATGGCCGCGCCGCCGCGCAAGGCCGCGCTCGCGAAGACACAGGAGATGGTGGCGCTCTATCGCGACACGTTCGAGCGCCATCACGGCCACACCGGCCGCAAGCCGCAGGTCGCGATCAGCATCCCGCTGATGATCGGCACGTCGGACGCGCATGCGCTGGCACTCGCGGAGCCGCGCCTGCGCCATCACTGGCACAATTTCGCGGAAGCGGCGAAGTCGTGGGAGCAGGTGCAGTCGCCGGCCTACCAGGGCTACAACGAAGCGATGAAGAACAAGATGGGCGGCATGGACACGGCCGACCTCGACGCAACCGCCGTGCTCGGCACGCCCGACACCGTGCGCCAGCGCATTCGCGCGCTCGAGGCCGACCTCGGCCTCGACGCGATCCTGTGGCACATCGACTACGGCGCGCAGCCGTACGAACTGATGAGCAACAACCTGGAGGTGTTCGCCCGCGACGTGCTGCCGGGACTATGACGCCATGCCGATTCTTTCCGGATCCACCACGGGCTCGCCCATGACACCGTCCCTGTCACTCGACACGATCGTCGTCGGCGCCGGCATCGGCGGCCTCGCCGCCGCGCTCGCGCTGCGGCGCGCCGGCCATCGGGTCACCGTCCTCGAGCAGAGCCGGGCGTTTCGGGAAGTCGGCGCCGGGCTGCAGGTCGTGCCGAACGCGACGCGCGCGCTGCGTGCGCTCGGCGTGCTCGACCGGCAGCGGCTGGCCGCCGTCGCCCCGATCGCGACGATCCGCCGCCGCTGGCAGGACGGCAGCCTGCTCGGCACCTTCCCGCTCGGCGACGCGGTCGAAGCCGAGTTCAACGCGCCGTACTGGAACGCGCATCGCGCCGACCTGCATGCCGCGCTGCTCGACGCCGTGCGCGACCCGTACACGGCCGGCCCGCCGGTCGCCGTCCTCGGCGGCATCGCGGTGCGCGGCCTCGACGCATACGGGCCGGACGGCGCGACGCTCGTCGATGCGGCGGGCACGCGCTGGCGCGCGGATCTCGTCGTCGCGGCCGACGGCATTCATTCGACGCTGCGCCACGCGCTGCTCGGCGACGACGCGCCGCACTACAGCGGCGACGATGCGTATCGCGCGCTGATCGACGCCGATGCGATCGACCCGCGCTCGCCCGTGTTCGAAATCGTCAAGGAACCGCAGGTGACGATCTGGCTCGGGCCCGGCCGGCACGCGATCCATTACTGGGTGCGCGACCGCCGGCTGCTGAACCTCGTCGTGATCGTGCCGGGCGACGGCAGCACGCGCGAATCGTGGAGCAGCAAGGGCGACCGCGCGACGCTCGAGGCCGAGCTCGCCGGCTGGGATCCGCGCCTCGTCGGGCTGATCCGCTGCGCGTCGGACCTGAGCCGCTGGTCGCTGCACGACCGGCAGCCGCTCACGCGCTGGGTGTGGGACAGCGTGTGCCTGCTCGGCGACGCATGCCACCCGATGCTGCCGTACCAGTCGCAAGGCGCCGCGCAGGCGCTCGAGGACGCAGTCGTGCTCGGCCGGTGCGTGACCGGGCTCGCGTCGAAGGACGCGCTCGGCGCCGCGCTGGTCGAATACCAGCGCCTGCGGATCGACCGCAGCGCGCGGATCCAGCTTGCATCGGCCGGCAACGGCGGCGTATTCCACCTGCCCGACGGCCCCGAGCAGCAGGCGCGCGACGCCGAGCTCAAGTCGCGCCGCGCCGACTTCAAGTCCTATCACTGGACCTGGGCCGACGCGTACCAGCTTTGACGCCCGCCCCGGTGCCGCGCGGCGCGACCCGCGCGGTACCGGGGCTCCTCGCGACAGGACCGCATCATGACGAACACCGTGGACATTGCGCAGCAACTGAAACAGGCGATGCGCGGCGTGGCCGCCACCGTCACGATCGTGACGACCGGCGGTGACGGCGCCGCCGCCGCACCGTGCGCGCTGACCGCCAGCTCGTTCACGTCGGTCGCGCTCGATCCGCCGACCGTGCTGGTGTGCATCAACCGGCGCGCGAGCATTCACGCGTCGATCACCGGCCGCCGGCGCTTCTGCGTGAACGCGCTGCGAAGCTGCCACGTGCCGCTCGCGCTCGCGTGCAGCACGACGGGCTCCGATACGCGTTTCGCGCACGACGCATGGCGTACCGACGCGGCGACGGGCCTGCCCTATCTCGAGAACGCGCAGACGTCGTTCTTCTGCGACACGCTCGAACAGGTCGAGGTCGGCTCGCATTCGATTCTGGTCGGACGGGTCACGCGCGTCGCGATGTCCGCCGACGTGAACCCGCTGATGTACGTGAACGGCGCGTTCGCCGCCGTCCGCTCGCTGCCGTCCGATGCCGGCGGCGGATGACGGCCGCACGTTCCGTTGTTTCGAGCATTCGTTCGCGGGGTTCGCACCAGGCTCGTTCGCTCGAGAAAACACGCGCCCCCCCACCGATGCGTGCGTCACGCGTGATGCCGCACGCAATCGTTGCGTGCGCTGCAGTCACGCTGCGCGCGCACATCACGCACTACCATTGCGCCGCATGCACGCGATGAAACGGAGAAGCCGATGGCACCCGACCTGAACCTGCTGATTTCGCTCGATGCGCTGCTCGAAGAGGGCAGCGTCGTCGGCGCCGCACGCCGCATGAACCTCAGCCCGCCCGCGATGAGCCGCACGCTCGCACGCATCCGCGAAACGGTCGGCGACCCGATCTTCGTGCAGGCCGGCCGCAAGATGGTGCCGACGCCGCGTGCGCTCGAACTGCGCGGCGTCGTCCGCGAAACCGTGGAGCGCGCATCGCAGTTGCTCGCGCCGTCCGCGGAAATCGATCTCGGCACGCTCGACAAGCAGTTCAACGTGCGTGCGAACGACGTCTTCGTCGGCCTGCACAGCAGCCGGCTGCTCGAGGAGATGGCGCGCGGGATGCCGCGCGCGATGCTGCGCTTCATGCCCGAGGAAGACGACATCGACGACGACGCATTGCGCAGCGGCCGTATCGACCTCTTCATCAGCGCGTCGCGCCGCCTGGGGCCGGAGATTCGGGTGCAGCCGCTGTTCACGACGACCTTCGTCGGCCTCGCGCGCCACAACCACCCGATCTTCGACGACGACATCACGCCCGAGCGCTTCGCGCGCTGGCCGCATATCGGCGTGTCGCGGCGCGGCAAGTCGGCGGGGCCGATCGACGACGCGCTCGCCGCGCGCGGGCTCGCGCGCCACGTGGTGCTCGTCGTGCCGACGCCGTATGCGGCGATCTTCGCGCTGCAGGCGTCGGACCTGATCCTGCCGCTGCCCGAGCATCTCGCGCGCGGCGCGGTGCGGGCTGGGCTCGGCGTGCGCACGTTCGAACTGCCGGTGCCGCTCGAAACCGTGCTGATCACGCAGGCGTGGCATCCGCGCTTCCAGAGCGACCCCGCGCACCAGTGGTTGCGGCGTGTCGTGCGCGGGCTGTGCACCGGCCAGCCGGCGCTGCGTGCGGCGCACGCATGACGGATGCGTCGCACGCACTCGTCGAGTGCAAAGACGTCACTGTTCGGCATGCATGGCGCGACCGTAGACTGGCTTCGTCCTTTCTCATGGAGCGAGTGCAGTGCATGAAGCAGCAGATCAGACGCGCGCCGTCGCGGCGCCGCCCCGCCGCCTGACTCGCGCGGCCGCGGCGCTGATCGCGCGCATCGACATCTTCACGCCGCGCGGCGCGTATGTCGCACGCTCGGTCATCGCCGCCGCGCTCGCGCTCGGCGTCGCGTACCTGCTCGAACTGGAAACCCCGTATTCGGCCGCGTCGACGGTGCTGCTCGTGATCAATCCCGTCCAGGGCGCGGTGATCGGCAAGGGCGTGTGGCGCGTGGTCGGCACGATCGCGGGGATGGTCGTCGCGTTCGTGCTGATGGGCTGCTTCGCGCAGCAACCGCTACTGTTCATCCTCGGCTTCGCGTTCTGGCTCGGCGTCTGCGTCGCGGGCATGACGCTGCTGCGGCACTTCCGCGCGTCGGGCACCGTCGTGGCCGGCTACACGATCGGCCTCGCGACCTACGGCGCGATGCAGCATCCCGAGCTGACCTTCGAACACGTGATCGGGCGCGGCTCGACGGTCGCGATCGGCGTGCTGTGCCTGAGCCTCGTGTCGATGCTGCTCGGCACGCGCGACGTGCACGCGAAGCTCGACGCGCTGGTGACGCGCATCACCGCCGACGTCGCGCGGGTCATCGCCGCGCAGCGCAACGGCCTCGCGGCGGCACCGGCCGACGACAAGCGGCACGCGCTGTTCGCCGGCATCTACGGCATCGACGATCTGCTCGCGCTCGGCAAGGCCGAATCGGAGGATCTCGCGCAACGCGCGGCCGCCGTGCGGCACGGGATGGCATCGCTGTTCGGCGCACTCGCGGGCGGCATGCCGCCGCTGCCGGCGGACAGCCCCGGCGCGCGCGCGGTCGCATCGCTGCAGCCGCGTCTCGCGGCCGCGTGGCAGGCCGCCGCCGACGCATTGGGCGACGGCCCCGGCGGCGCCACGCACGCACGTGCGCTGCTAGGCGATGCGCGCGAACGCCTGCGCGACGCGCTCGACGGCATCGCGCTCGGCGATCCGCGCGACGAGGCGGCGTTGCTGATCGCCGGCGAGCGGCTGATCGAGCAGATCGACGACTACCGCGCGGCGCTCGACGGGCTCGTCGAACTGCAGCGCCCGCGCCCCGGCTACCGGCCCGCGCGGGTGCGCTTTCACCGCGACACGGGCGCGGCCCTGCGCAACGGCGTGCGCGCCGCGTGCGCGATCGTGATCTCGGGCGCATTCTGGCTCGCGACCGGCTGGAACCAGGGCGACATGATGCTGCTCGTCGTCGCGCCGTACTGCGCGCTGCTCGCGACCGCCGGCAACCCGGCCGCCGGCGCGCAGGCGTTCATCAAGGGCACGGTGCTGGCCGTGCCGGCCGCGTTCGTGTGCGCGTTCGGCATCCTGCCGCGCATCGAAGGCTTTCCGCTGCTCGTCGTCGCGCTCGCGCTGTTCTGGATGCCCGGCATCTACGCGACGAGCGTGCCGAAGACCGCGCTCGCGGGGCTCGCCTATCTCGTCGCGTTCAACACGCTGACCGGTGCGACCAATCCGTTCCGCCCCGACGTCGAGCTGTTCCTGAACCAGTCGGTCGCGTGGGTGCTCGCCACGTTCCTTACGCTGCTCACGTTCCGGTTGATCCTGCCGGGCAACCTGGCCACCGACGCCACGCGGCTGCGCCGCACGATCCGCGACGACACGCTCGCGCTCGTGGCCGGCCGGCGCGTCACGGCGGCGGGCTGGCAGCAGCGTCAGCAGCACCGCATCGCACAGCTCGGCGCGCTGCTCGCGGGCCAGCCGGCCGCGATGACGCAGGCGAGCATCGAGGCGCTCGCGGCGCTGCACGTCGGCAAGGAGCTGCTGCGGATCCGCCGCGGCGCCGCGCGCGACGGCCTGCCCGACCCAGCGCGGCGATGCGTGCGGGCGGGGCTCGCGGGCCTCGCGCGGCACGCGGCCGCCCCGCCGCGCGCGGCCCGGCATGCACGGCGCGCCGCGCACGTGCTGGCCGGCCTCGCCGCCGCGCAGCCGGGCAACACCGAACTGAAGTGGCTGATGGCCGCGTTCGCCGACGTCCACGTGCTGCTGCACACGTACGCCGCCTATTTCACCGCTGTTCCGGAGCGCGCCCGCGATGCTCAGTGAATTCCCGCTGGCCGGTATCTACCTGCCGCCCTTTTTCGTCTATGCGTGCGCGACCGTGCCGCTCTACCTGGCCGTGCGCGCGCTGCTCGCGCGGCTCGGCGTGCTGCGCCGCGTGTGGCATCCGGCGCTGTTCGAGTTCGCGATTTCGCTCGTGCTGGTCGCCACGCTGATCCTCTATTTCTAGCCTCCCGTCGGAACGTATCGCGTCATGTCGCTCAAACCCCTCACCCGCTCCCTGCTGACGCTCGCCACCGTGGCCGTGGCGATCGTGCTGGTCGCCGCCCTCTGGCACGCATACGTCCTCGCGCCGTGGACGCGCGATGCGCGTGTCAGCGCGCACGTCGTGCGGATCGCGCCCGAAGTGTCGGGCACCGTCGTCGAAGTCGCGGTGGTCGACAACCAGCGCGTCGCGAAAGGCGACGTGCTGTACCGGATCGATCCGCAGCGCTTCGCGCTGGCGGTGGAACAGGCCGAGGCGCAGGTCGCCGCGACCGCCGAGTCGATGCGCCAGAAGCGCGACGAAGCGCAGCGGCGCACCGGCCTTGACGATCTCGTGCCGCGGGAGGACATCCAGCGCTCGAGCCGCGCGGTGGCGATCGCGCAGGCCGAGTACCGCAAGGCGCTGGCCGCGCTCGATGTCGCGAAGCTCGACCTCGAACGCACGACGCTGCGCTCGCCGGTCGACGGTTACGTGACGCAGTTGCGCCTGCGCCACGGCGACTACGCGGTCGAAGGCAAGCCCGGCATCTCGGTACTCGACGCGCACAGCTTCTGGATCACCGGCTATTTCGAGGAGACCAAGCTGCGTCGCGTCGCGACGGGCGCACCCGCGACGATCCGGCTGATGGGCTTCGATCCGCTGCTGAGCGGGCACGTGACGAGCATCGGCCGCGGCATCGCCGACGAAAACGGCACGCTCGACGAACTCGGCCTGCCGGCCGTCAACCCCACCTTCAGCTGGGTGCGGCTCGCGCAGCGCATTCCGGTGCGCATCGAGATCGACCGGGTGCCGGCCGGCGTGCTGCTGGCGGCCGGCATGACGTGCAGCGTCGAAGTCGGCGAACGCGGGCGCGAGCGCACGCCGCGCGGCCGGCTCGCGTCGTGGCTGCACGCGTGGATGTGACGGAGGCGACGATGCGATGCCTGTTCCCTCCGGTGCGCGCGACGTGCCGCGTGCGCGCCTTCGTCGCGGCCTGCGCGTGCGCGCTCGCCGCATGCACGACGGTCGGCCCCGATTACGTGGCGCCGCAGCCCGCGCATCCGCCCGGCTGGATCGCGCCGCGCGACACGGTGACGGCCGACCCCGCGCAGTTGCAGGACTGGTGGCGCGCGTTCGGCGATGCGCAGCTCGATGCGCTCGTCGAGCAGGCGATCGCGCACAACCAGGATCTCGCGATCGCGCGCCAGCGCTTGCTGCAGGCGCGCGCCGAACGCGACCAGATCGCGAGCCGCCTCGGCCCGACCGTCACCGCGGGCGGGAACGCCGATGCGCTGCGCTCGTCGCGGGCGCTCGAATGGCCGCCCGGGATCGGCCAGTCGCGCACCTACCGGCTCGGCTTCGATGCGTCGTGGGAACTCGACCTGTTCGGCGGCACGCGGCGCGCGGTCGAATCGGCCGATGCGCAGATCGACGCGCTCGACGACGATCGCCACGCGATCCTCGTGAGCCTGCTGGCCGAGCTTGCATCCGATTACGCGGAACTGCGGGCGACCCAGGAGCGGCTGCGGATCGCAACGGACAACGTCGCGAGCCTCGACGCCACGCGGCAGCTGACCGAGCGCTCGAACCGGCGCGGCCTCGGCACGTCGTTCGCGGTCGCGCAGGCACGTGCCGAACTGCAGCTCGCGCAGGCGGCGGTGCCGCCGCTGCAGCAGGACGTCGCGCGGCTCGCCCACGCGATCGGCGTGCTCGTCGGCGGTTTTCCGGAAACGCTGCGCGACACGCTGAGCGCGCCCGGCGCGACCCTGCCGGTCGCGCCCGCGCTGCCCGTCACGCTGCCGTCGGACGTGATCCGCGAGCGCCCCGACATTCGCGCCGCCGAACGGCGGCTCGCCGCCGCGACCGCGCAGGTCGGCGTCGCGCGCGCCGAGCAGTTTCCGCATTTCGCGATTCCGCTGAGCCTCGGCACGACGGCGAGCCTCGTGCAGGACCTGTTCTCGGGCGCGAGCGTCGCATGGTCGGTCGCGCTCGACGGCACGCAGACGCTGTACGACGGCGGCCGCGCGAAAGCCGGCGTCGACGCCGCGCGCGCGGCCGCCGAGGCCGCCCGGCTCGCATACGAGCAGCGCATCCGCCGCGCGTTTCGCGATGTCGAGGACGCGCTGGTGGCGATCGGCGCCGCGCGCGACCAGCAAGCCATGCTCGCCGCGGCGGTCGACAGCAGCCAGGACGCGCAGTCGCGCGCGACGCGGCTGTATCGCAACGGCCTCGGCGAATACCTGTCGGTGCTCACGGCGCAACGCGCGACGTATCGCGCCCGCGATGCGCTCGCACTCAGCCGGCTCGCCCAGGTGCAGGGCGCGATCGCGCTCTACAAGTCGCTCGGCGTCGGCTGGCGCGATACGCCGCCGGTCGCGCAGGCCGGCGCGGCGCAAGCGAGCGCGCATTGAATGCCGCCGCACGGCCACCCGACGCTCCGGCGTCGCTCATCCAACGGAGAACCCTCGATGTCCGCTCTCAATCCGAATGACTTCGCGCTGCACGACATCCATCTCTTTCCGGTCTGCGTGTTTCGCCCCGAACACGCGACACCGGGCTACGCGCCGCGCTGGGAAGGCGAGATCGACACGCTGATGCGCCACGGCGAGCCGTTCGTGATCGTCTACGTCGAGCTCGATACCGACGAAAGCCACGACGACCGCAAGCATCGCGCGGTCTGGCTCAAGCAGAACAAGGTCGAGCTGGGCGCCGTCTGCAAGGCGCTCGTCAGCGTCGAACCCGATCCCGACCGCCGCGCGGAAGTGGCCGCGCAGGGCGAGGTCGCCGTCAAGGCATTCGGGATTCCTCATCACGCGGTGGCGTCGTTCGGGCAGGCCGTCTCGCTCGCCGCCCGGCTCACGCGGCAGCATTCGGGCAACGACGCGCTGCAAACCGGACAACAGGCATGACGGGGCCGGCACGCCGGGCCACGTCGCATCCGCCACCGACACGGGGGCCCGCATGCGCTATCCCGCCCTGACGATCACCGGCTCGCACACGCTGGCGTCATGTCCGTCGCGGCTTCCCGATCCGGGCGAGATCCTGTTGTGGCGACTGCGCGGCGAATGGCAGCTCGTCGCCAGCGAGCAAGGCCATCTCTGCCTGTCGAAGACGGAACTGCGGCGTGCCAGGATGCATCCGAACCGCGCGCACGGCCGCCGCTTCGCGATCGGCCGGTCGGCGCTGCGCGCGATCCTGGGGACGCTGGCCGGCCGCGCCGCCGACGAGCTCACGCTGATCGAGCGCGAGGCCGACCATATCGCGATCGCGGGCTGCGACTCGCTGGACGGGCTCGACATCGTGGTCGGCCACGCCGGTATCTGGATCGTGATCGCGATCGCCCGTGGCCCGATCGGGCTGGGCATGGCGCAAGCCGGCACGCCCGCCGGTCCGGCATCGCGCGACCAGCTTCGGCTGGACAGCCTCTCGAACGCATGCGGAAGCGGACACGGCGCGACGCTCGCGTCGCTGGCGCCGTTTGCAGGGCCCTTCCGCGAGGTCGATACGCCGCATGCGGGCCGCTGGCGCCTGCTCGACATCCCGCTCCCCGGCCTGGCCTGCGCGGCAACCGTTGCCGCGCGCCAGATGGACAAGATCCATGCGGTAGGCTGGCGCGGCGAACGCAAGGACTGGCTGGCCGACCGCGATCGCCACCTGCGGGCGGCGGCGTCGAGCGGCGCGTCGGCCTGCGTCGCGGTCGAGTAGACCGGCTTCGACGGCCGCCGAATTCACGCGGGTGCGATTCCCGCGTTCGGTATCGCACATGGGAGCCGTCCATGGGAACGCGAGAAGGGAGCCGGTTATGGGAGCCCCGGGCCTCGCTGTCGATTCGTCAGCCGGCGGCCATCGCCCCCGCTTTTACGTGCCGGCCCGCTCGCCGCAGCAACTGCACGCCGAACCACAGCATCCACAACGGCAGCACGAGGACGACGACGACCTCGCTCGCCCCCGTCACGGCTTCGTATTCAGGAAAGAATCCGGACACGAAGATGATCGCGAAGAACCACGCGACGATCTTCAGCAGGAACGACCCGTGCCATCCGGCCTGTTTCAACCGGTTGGCGGCGATCGGTGCCCAGAAGAACACCAGCGGGCCTTCGGCCCACCACAACCCGCTTTGCGTGCCGTTGGCGACGGTCGCCCACGCCGCGGCCGCGGCGGCCCTCGTTGCGTCGTCTCCGCCCGCATACATCCGCGCCAGCGGATCGAGCACCGACAGCTGCAATGCCGCGCCGGTGATGCCGAGCACCGCATACGCCCCGATAGCGAACGCGATCATGTAGCCGAGCGCGCCGAGTTCATCCTTGAAGGTATGCAGGAAGTACCCGCCGATCACGAGAACCGCGAGATAGAACCCGAACACGTCGGCCAGCATCGACAGGCGAAACAGGTCGCGCGTATCGGACGGCAGGCTCAGCATCGTCGCGCCGTGCAGCAACATGCCGGTATCCGGGCCGGCCACCGCCGACACCAGTCCGACGTTCGCGTAGGCCAGCAGGCCGCCGACGATCGCGCTCCATGCCGTGAAGCGCATGACCTTGTATAAATCGTTCCTCATTCTCTTTCTCCGCACACCACGCCCGGTTCCCGCATGGAGAACCATTCGATTGACGTTGACAGGCCCGAGCGCGCGACGCCGGAAACCGGGCCGCTCGATCGGTAGTTCATGACAACAACGATAGGTCGATATGACAAACATGAAATCGACACGAAACACGAGGGCATTCCCTCGTGG
This sequence comes from Burkholderia sp. COPS, assembly GCF_019425585.1. Classification (NCBI taxonomy): domain Bacteria; kingdom Pseudomonadati; phylum Pseudomonadota; class Betaproteobacteria; order Burkholderiales; family Burkholderiaceae; genus Burkholderia; species Burkholderia sp. COPS. The sequence continues at coordinate 47,246 of NZ_WIXR01000042.1, forward strand.
CTGCTTCATTCAGCGAGATGCGTCACGCATCGCGCCTACGTCACGCCACTGCGTTTCCTCGAGCTGCGGCGGCCGCCGCCTCTTCCCTTTCCTGCAATTCCCGCCACATGATCTTTCCGGACCCGGATTTCGGCAGCGCATCGACGAATTCGACGATGCGCGGAACCTTGTAGGACGCCATATGATCGCGCGCCCATGCGACCACGTCGTCGGGCGTCACGCCGCCGGGGTACGCCGGATCGAGCACGACGAAGGCCTTGACGGTCTCGCCGCGATGCGCGCTGCGCGTGCCGATCACGCATACTTCCTTGATCGCCGGATGGCGGTACATCGTCGTCTCGACTTCGGCCGGCCAGACCTTGTAGCCCGATGCGTTGATCATCCGCTTCAGCCGGTCGGCCATGAAGAAATAGCCGTCCGCATCGATGCGGCCGAGATCGCCGGTGCGCAGGAAGCGCTTGCCGTCGATCTCGACGAACGCCTGCCGCGTTGCTTCCGGATTGCGCCAGTACCCTTGCATCAGTTGCGGCGCATGCATGACGATCTCGCCCACCTCGCCTTGCGGCACGGGCTGGAACGTGACCGGATCGACGATTCGCGCATCGACGTCGAACACCGGAATGCCGAGGCACTGCGGCTTGGGACGCGCCGGCGGATTGATGTGCGTCGCGGCGATCGTTTCCGACATCCCATAGCCTTCGACGTAGTCGAGCCCGACCGTTTCCCTGAGCTTGCGGGCGATCGCTTCCGGCATCGCCGCGCCGCCGCCGCGCGCCGAACGCAGGCTCGACAGGTCGTATTCGTGCAGGTTCGGGCTCGACAGGAAGTCCACCATCATCGTCGAGATCGACTGCCACACGGATACGCGGTTGCGGCCGATCGCCAGGCCCGCGGCATCGCGATCCCAGCGCGGCAGCACGACCACCGTCGACCCGCGGTACAACGGGCCGTTCAGGCCGCCCTGCATGCCGGTGACATGGAACAGCGGCAGCACCGCGAGGTGGATCGCGTCCTCGGGATCGTCGAACCAGTCGACGAAGCCGGCCGCCGTGCACATGACACTACGATGCGTGTGCACGCAGCCTTTCGGCTTGCCCGTCGTGCCGGACGTGTACGGCATCAGGCAGATGTCGTCCGGGCCCGCCGTCAGTTCGCCCGGCGCCAGCTGCGCGGCGAGCGCATCGCGCCAGTGCACCACGCCGGGGCCGTCGACGTGGCGCGGCGCGGCCACGAAATCGGGCACCGCGACGGCCGAAGGTTGCGCCACGTAGTCGCCGTACGTCGCGACGACGACGTTCGCGAGGCCGCCCGCGCCGCCTACGAGCGGCGCGATGCGCGGATACAGGTCCTGCGCGACGAACACCGTGCTCGCGCCGCTGTCCTCGATGTAATGCGCGAGCTCGTCGGTCATGTTCATCGGGTTGACCGGCACGACCACCGCGTTCGCGCGCAGGATGCCGTAGTACGCAATCATCCATTGCGGGCTGTTCTGCATGTCCAGGAGCACGCGGTCGCCCGCCTTCACCCCGCAACGCTGCTGCAGGAAACCCGCCACGTGCTCGGCTTCGCGCTGGAAGCGCGCGAACGAGACCGGCGTGTCGTAGAACAGGATGAACGGTTTGTCGGGATGGCGCGCCGCCGCGGCCTCCACGTGACGGAACAGGTTGGTCGCGGGCGGCACCTGACGCGTGGCCAGGTGCGCGGGCCAGAATGGCGATCGGATGGCTGACATGGTTCGGCAACTCTTCGTCAAAACTGCGGGTGAGAAATGGCAGCGGCGGGACCGGCCGTCCCGACACTGCATGCACGCATTCGTTTGGCCGGGTGAACGTCCGGCAACAACGGTAATCGGACGGCCCCCTATCGGTCGGTATCGATGCCCGACGTCGTGAACTGGTGCGTTTCCGCCGGCGCCGCCGTCGCATGCGCCGCGGATGCCACCCGGCTGACGCCGCGCATCATGTCGACCGCTTTCTCCGCGATCATGATGGTGGGCGCATTGGTGTTGCCGCCGATCAGGGTCGGCATCACCGATGCATCGACGATGCGCAGCCCGTCGAGGCCATGCACGCGCAACTGCGGATCGACCACGGCCATCGCGTCCTGCCCCATGCGGCAGGTGCCCACCGGGTGATAGACGGTATCCGCGCGCTTGCGCAGCACGGCGCGGATCTCGTCGTCGCTGTGCACGTCGCGCGTGAACATGTCCCGCGTGATCCACTCCGCGAGCGCGGGCGCGTTCATCAGGCCGCGTGTGATCTTGAAGCCCGCCACCATGTCCTCCAGGTCGCGCGGATCGTCGAGGAAAGCGGGATCGATCAGCGGCGCGTCGGCCGGGTCGCGGCTGAGCAGCGTGACCGAGCCGCGGCTGCGCGGGCGCAGCAGGCATACGTGGCAGGACAGCCCGTGGCCCAGGTGCATGCGCCGCGCGTGGTCGTCGACCAGCGCCACCAGGAAATGCAGCTGGATGTCGGGTGCGTCGAGGCCGGGTTGCGTCTTCAGGAACGCGCCGCCTTCGGCGAAATTCGACGTCAGCATGCCGCGCCGCTCACGGCGAAAACGCAGGATCTCGCGCAGCATCCGTGCGCTGCCGCCCACCGAGATGCCCATCGTATCGAGGCTGCGCGTGCGGTAGCTGAAGATGAAGTCGGGGTGGTCCTGCAGGTTGCGGCCCACGCCGGGCAGATGGTGCAGCGTGTCGATGCCGACGCGCGCGAGCTCGCCCTTCGGGCCGATACCGGACAGCATCAGCAGTTGCGGCGTCTGCAGCGCGCCCGCGGCCAGCACCACCTCGCGCCGTGCACGGAAGGTCTTCAGCGTGCCTTTCTGCAGCACTTCCACGCCCACCGCGCGCTTGCCCTCGAACAGGATGCGCCGTACCTGCGCGTGCGTTTCGACGGCGAGATTCGCGCGTTTGCCGAGGTGCGGGAACAGATAGCCGCGCGCCGCGCTCCACCGTTCGCCCTGCTTCTGCGTGACCTGGTAGATGCCGACGCCTTCCTGCTGCGCGCCGTTGAAATCGTCCGTCAGCGGCAGGCCGGCCTGGCGGGCCGCCGTCAGGAAGCGTGCCTGGAACGGGTTGTCGGAGCGCAGGTCGCTGACCCACAGCGGGCCGTCCTGGCCGTGCCATGCGTCGTTGATGCGCTCGTTGTGCTCGCTCAGGCGAAAGTACGGCAGCACTTCGTCGTAAGACCAGCCGGGATTGCCGAGCGCGGCCCACGTGTCGTAGTCGGTGCGGTGGCCGCGAATGTAGACCATCGCGTTGATCGCCGACGAGCCGCCCAGCGCCTTGCCGCGCGGCTGATAGCCGACGCGCCCGCCGAGGCCGCGCTGCGGCATCGTGTGGAACGCCCAGTTGTTGAGGCGGGTCGGCAGCATGGCGACCATGCCCGCCGGGATGTTGATTTCCATGCCGTCGCCGCCGCCGCCCGCTTCCAGCAGGCAGACGGTGGTGTTCGGGTCTTCGGTCAGGCGCCCTGCTACCACGCTGCCGCCCGAGCCGCCGCCCACGACGATGTAGTCGAACTGATGATTCATGGCATTTCTCTCGATACAGGATTCGGAAGTCACGCGAGTCGCGACAGCGTGCGCAGCAGCAGATCGAAGACGCGGCCGTACGGCGGATGGAACAGCACGGCGCCGTTCCGGCGGGCCTGATGAAACACCGGCTTCAGTTTGCTGAAGGTGTCGAAGCCCCACTGCCCGTGATAGGCGCCCATGCCGCTCTGCCCGACGCCGCCGAACGGCTGGTTCTCCTGTACCAGGTGCCACAGGCAGTCGTTGATCGTGACGCCGCCGGACACCGTCTCGCGCAGCACGCGATCGCGGCGCGACGCGTCTTCGCCGAACCAGTACAACGCGAGCGGACGCGCGCGGCCCTGAATGTAGGCGAGTGCATCGTCCAGGTTCGCGTATTCGACGATCGGCAGGATGGGGCCGAAGATCTCTTCGTTCATCAGCCGCGTGTCGGCCGGCGCGCCGACCACGATCGTCGGCGCGAACTTGCGCGACGACGTAACGAACGATTCGCCGGCCGGGTTGACTTCGAGGATGCGCGCGCCCGCGCAACGCGCTTCATCAACCATGTCGGCGAGGCGCGCGCGGTGGCGTTCGCTGATGATCGCCGTGTAGTCGGGATTGGCGGCCAGTGTCGGATACAGGCGCGCGACGGCGCGCGCCAGCTGCGACGCGACGCTGTCGGCTGTGCCGGCGGGCACGAGCAGGTAATCGGGCGCGACGCAGGTCTGGCCCGCGTTCAGCAGCTTGCCGAACGCGATGCGCTGCGCGGCCACCGCGACGTTGCACGATGCATCGAGGATGGCCGGCGATTTGCCGCCGAGCTCGAGCGTCACGGGCGTCAGGTTGGCCGCGGCGGCTTGAGCGACGACACGCCCCACCTGGGTCGACCCGGTGAAGAACAGGTGATCGAACGGCAGGCTCGCAAACGCCTTGCCCAGTTCGACGTCGCCCACCACGACGTCCAGTTCGTCCGGCGCGAAAGTCTCGCGCGCCATCGACACGAGCAGGTCGGACAGCGCGGGCGTGAGCTCGGACGGCTTGATCAGGACGCGATTGCCGGCGGCGAGCGCCGCGAGTGCCGGCCCGAGCGAAAGCTGCAGCGGGTAGTTCCACGGCGAGATGATGCCCGTCACGCCCAGCGGCTGCGGGATGAGCCGGTTGTAGCCGGGCCGGAAATGCAGCGCGGTCGGCACGCGACGCGCCCGCATCCAGTGCTTCAGGTGCCGGCGCGCGTGCCGGATGCCGGCGCGCACGATGAACACCTCCGCGAGCCGCGTCTCGTGAGCCGAGCGGCCCTGAAAATCGGTGTCGATGGCGCGCACGATATCGTGCTCGTGCGCATCGAGCCACGCAGCCAGCCGTTCGAGGCGCGCCAGCCGGGTAGCCAGCGCCGGGTTCGGCTCCAGCGCGAAGGCGCGGCGCTGGCGCTCGAAGCGGGCCGCAAGGTCGGTCGGGTAACCTTGATGCATGGTGTCTCCTCCGGCTTGTCGATCGTGCGATCGCGTCGCATCACGACAAGCGTCTTGCAAGATGTTCCTGGTTTTCACGCTGCCTTCGGGCAGTTCGTTTGCCGGCGATTGCGCGAGCGCCGCGCCGTCTCCTCTTGTCGCGTGCCGCGCGCGAACCGGCTCACGCAATGTGCCTGCCGGCACGCTCGGGTTCCGCGGCAGCGCGTGTTGCACGGTGCCGGATATGGCCGTCGATCAGGCTCGTCAGCAGCGGCACGACGCCATCGGGAATGTCGTGCCCCATGCCGCGCACCGTCACCATGTCGGCACCCGGGATCGCGGCGGCGGTCGCGACGCCTCCGCTCGGCGCGACCAGCAGGTCGCGATCGCCGTGCACGACCAGCGTCGGCGCCCGGATTCGCCGGATTTCCTCGGTTCGGTCTCCTGACTTGATGATCGCGCCGATCTGGCGGGTCGTGCTCTCGTGGTCGCGCGCCTGCTGGCCACGGTCCCACGCCTGGGCCGCGTACGCGCGCCGCGCGGCGTCGTCCGCGGGATACGTCTGCGTGCCGATGTGGGCCATGATGCGGCTGTACTGCTCCACCGCCGCTTCACGTGTGCGCGGCGGCGGTGCGGTCAGCATCAGCATGCTGGACATGGCCGGCTGGCCGACGTTGCGCGCACCGGTCGTGGAGATGATGGAGGTCAGCGACAGCACGCGTTGCGGATGGCGAGCGGCGAGCACCTGGCCGATCATGCCGCCCATCGACATGCCGACGACATGCGCACGCGCCACCTTCAGGCTGTCGAGCAGGCCGATCGTGTCCTGCGCCATGTCTTCCAGGTCGTAGCCGTCCTTGACGGGCACGCGCAGGAATTGCCGGAGCACGCTCGGCCCCGGCCGCGCGATGCGCGACGAGCGCCCGACATCGCGATTGTCGAACACGATCACGCGATAGCCGCATTGAATCAGCGCGCCGATCAGCGCGGGCGGCCAGAAGGTCAATTGCAGCGTCATGCCCGCGATCAGCAGCAACGGCTCGCCGTCGTCGGGCCCGTAGGTGCGATAGCAGAGGCGCACCCCGCCCGGCAGGTCGCAGAACGCGTCCTGGATTGCTTCCATGGCGTGGATCGTCATGATCAGGCTCCGACGGCCCGACGGGCCTCGACATGATCCGTGCCGCCTGCTGCCGGCGCATGCCCGAAACGCAGGTTCGGATCTTCGACCGGGCCATACCGCAAGATCCTGACGTCGACGTGATAGTCCATCGACATGATCCACGGCGTGCCCGGGCCCTGGCGCGGCAGGCCGTCGATCGCGCGCTTGATGTAGCCGGCACCGAAATCGAGCAGCGGGCGCGTCGGCATGTCGGCGGCCGGCAATTCAGGCATGCAGACCGCGTAACCGCCGCGCTCCATATGCGTCAGCAAACGACAGAAGTGTTCGGCCAGCAGCCCGACCTTCATCGTCCACGACGAATTCGTATAGCCGATCGAGAACCCGAAGTTCGGCACGCCGCTGAGCATCATGCCCTTGAATGCCACCCTGCTGTGGAGATCGACCGGCTCGCCGTCGACCACCAGCTTGATCCCCCCGAAGAACCTGACGTTGAGCCCCGTCGCCGTGACGATGATATCGGCGGACAAGGTCTGCCCGGATTCCAGCACGATGCCCGTTTCCGTGAAGGTCCTGATGCGGTCCGTCACGACCGACGCGCGGCCATCGCGGATCGACTTGAAGAGATCGCCGTCCGGCACCACGCACAGGCGCTGGTCCCACGGGTTGTACGGCGGGTTGAAATGGACGTCGACCGGATAGTCCTTCGGCAACTGGCGCTTGTTCAGGTAGCGGATCAGGCGCCGCGCAGCCTGCGGACGCGACCGGCAGAAGCGCCAGATGAAGCGGGAAATCGCGACATTCTTCCGACGCACGATCGCATAGGCCCACTTGTGCGGCATGATCCTGCGCAGCGTATTGGCAATGAGGTCTTCGGACGGCAGGCTCACCACGTAGGTCGGCGTGCGCTGCAGCATCGTGACGTGCCCGGCCTTGTCGGCCATGGCCGGCAACAGCGTGACGGCGGTCGCGCCGCTGCCGATCACCACCACGCGCTTGCCGCCGTAGTCGAGATCTTCCGGCCAGTGCTGCGGGTGAACCACGGTCCCGCGGAAATTCTCGATCCCGTCGAGCTTCGGCGTGTAGCCTTCGTCGTGTCGATAGAACCCCGCGGCGCTGAAGAACCACCTGGCCAGGATCGTCTTGCGTTCGCCCGTATCGAGGCGCTCGACTTCGACACTCCACAGCGCCTGCGCACTCGACCAGCTTGCCTGGGTCACCTTGTGATTCACGCGGATGTGACGATCGATCCCGTATTCGGTCGCGGTCTCTCTCAGGTAAGCAAGGATCGAATCCGCACCGGCGATCGCCTTCTTGTCGGCCCAAGGCTTGAAACCGTAACCGTAGGTGTGCATGTCCGAATCGGAGCGGATGCCCGGATAACGAAACAGGTCCCACGTGCCGCCGGTCGTGGCACGTGTTTCCAGAATGAGGTACGACGTGCCGGGACGGTCCGTCTCGAGTTGACGGGCAACGCCGATCCCGGAAAGGCCGGCGCCAACGATGAGCACATCTACATGCTCGGTGGACGGAAGAGGGTGTACGGTCACGGCGTGTCTCCTGATTGCGTCGAAATGCGCGATGTGTCGTTATTGTTATCAACCGAACCGCACCAAACAAGGTGTCGAACGCACAGTACGCGACTACAATTAGTGCAACTTGCACCTCTTCATTTGCGTCTCGCCTGCCATGTCCCAGAACCTCCCCCCCATGACCCCGCCGCCATGGCCGATGCCGTCGCCTCGCATCCGGGAATTGATGCGCCAGGGCGCCGAGATCGCGCTGAATGTGCAGACGGAATGGCTGCAGGAACTCGACAAGGAGAACGTGGCGGCCAGCACGACGATGAGCGACCCCGTGCTCGCGGCGGCCGTGCGGCGGATCAACCGCAACGGGCTGATTCACTGGGCAACCTCCAACCTTGAAAACCCTTGCGCGCCGGTTTCCCGCTTCCTGTCCGCCGACATGCTGAGCAGTGCGCAGGAACTGGTGCGGCGCGGCCTCACCGACCTCGTGTTCGTCGCGGCCCGTTCGTCGCAGAGCGTCGTGTGGCAACGCTGGATGGAGCTCGCGTTTACGTTGACCCAGGACCCGGAAGAACTGCGCGAATTCCTCGCCGTGTCGTCACGTTCGATCGCGACGTTCATCGACACCAACATGGTCGGCATGGCGGAGTTCATGCGCGCCGAGCGCGAAGCGCGACTGCGCGGCACGCACGCCGACCGTCGCGAACTGGTCACGCAGATCGTCGAAGGTACGGCCATCGGCGCGCAAGAGGCCAGCCGGCGTCTGGGCTATACGCTGGAGCAGCGCCACCACGCCGCGATCGTCTGGAGCGAGGAAGCCGATATCGAACTGGGTTTGCTGGAGCGGGCAGCCGATGCGCTGGCCCAATGCGCGGGCACGCGCAATGCGCTGGTCGTCGTCGCGAATACGGCGACATTGTGGGTCTGGACGTATCACGACGGCAAACCGCTCGACATGCCCTGGTTGCAGCGCGCGATCAACGCGCTGCCCGGTGTGCACATGGCCGTCGCGACCGCCGGCAGCGGCATGGAAGGATTCCGGCACGGCCACCTGGACGCACTGGCGACGCAGCGGCTGCTCGGCAGGCTGCACGCCGGCGTCGGCGTGGTGCATGCGGACAGCATGAGCCTGATCGCGCTGATGACCAATCACATGGAGTCCGTACAACAGTTCGTCACCAATACCCTGGGCGAGCTGGCCACCGCCGACAAGTCGCTGCGCGCCGCGCTGCGCGCGTTTCTCGCGGAAGGCTGCAGCGTGACCGACGCGGCCGAGAAAACCCATGTTCACCGCAACACGCTGCTGCGCCGGCTCGAGCGCGCCGAGGCGCTGCTGCCCCGCCCGCTCGCGCAGCAGCGCCTGCACGTCGCGGCCGCGCTGGAGGTGCTGCACTGGATCGCCAACGATCCGGATTGATCGCGGCGCATGCGTCGGGGCCGTTCTTCACATGCGGATGACGTATGCAAACGGTCATTGGCGCGTAACGAGACGTTGCGGTCGGCTCAAGGCGCCCTGCCGCTGTCGTGCAGTTCCGGCCCGGCGCATCCGGCACGACATCGCGCAACCCCGCCGTGACCGGAGACGACTACCCGCCACACACGGTCACCGTACGGCGCGACCTCAAGGTCGATTTTCGTAGACGAGGCAACGGACCGTCTCCATGAACATGGCATCGAGTTCCTGCGTAAATCGCGCCGACCCGGATTGCAACGTCAGGCCGTCGGCAGTCGCAATCAGCAGCGTGGCGACGTGCAGGCTGTCGGCCGTGTCGAACGCCGGATTGACGGTACGCAACAGCTTCGCGATCTCGCGCGTCAGCGTGTCGTACCATCCGTCGAACAGCTTGAGGCATTCGGGATCGATGGCGGCGAACGACAGGAAATGCCTGAACAGCGCGCCGTATTGCGCATCCTTCGCATCGCTCAGCGAGCGTGCCAGCACGCGTTCGAGTACGTCGTCCGGCGACGCATCGCTGTCGAGCACGCGCGTCAGTTCGCCCAGGTATGCATCGATGGCCGGCTCGATCACGGCCCGCAGCACGGCCAGCCGGGTCGGGAAGTAATACTGCAGGTTGCTCACGCTGATACCGGCACCGGCGGCGACCGCGCGCTGCGAGAAGGTCAGCGGGCCGCCTTCCAGCAGCAGCTCCCGCGCGACGCGAACGATCGTGTTGCGCGTGCGCAGCCCCTGCGCCCGCAAGCCGTCGGGATGGCTGCCTGACGAAGCGGCGCTCGTCGCACGCTTCTTCCCGCCAGCATGGTGCGCGTCGGGTTCGGCCATCGTGTCCGGTTCGTCGTGACGATGTCGCATGGCGCTATCCGCGAGCCGCACGGCGGTTCACGCGTTCGTCGAGCAGGTTCGCGACGCCCAGCACGGCCTTGATCGCGCACCAGCGCAGCGGCTCGGGCGGCATCGAGGGCGTGCGGTGCGTGAGCGCCGTGAGCAGCGGCGACTCCGCGCCGATGATCCGGTCGGCCAGCACCTGCCCGATCAGCGACTGCGTGCCGACGCCGTGGCCCGAGCATCCGGCCGTGTAGAACACGTTGCCGTGCGGGCCGGTCGCGCCGACCACCGGCAATGCATCGCTGGCGATCGAGACATAGCCGCTCCAGCATGCACGCACCGGCTGGTCGCCCAGTTGCGGGAAACGCGCGCGTAGCGTCGCCAGCAGCGCGCGATAGGCCGCGTCGTCCGGAACGTTCGGCGTGCGCGAGCCATAGACGTAATCCAGCCGCTTGGTCGTCGTCACCAGCGTATTGCGCGCGGTGAGCCGGTGGCTCTCCATCGTCAGATGCGGCGTGACGATTCCCTCGCGGTTCGGCCAACCCAGCATCGCCAGTTGCGCATCGGACAGCGGTTCGGTTTCGAGCGCCGACACGCGCAGCGGCATCACCTTGTTGCCCAGCACGCCGAGTTGCGGCGTATACGCATTGGTGGCGAGCACCATGACCGGCGCGCTTGCGGTGCCGCGCGCCGTGCGGGCCCGCACGGTCGCGCCGGCGTCGAAGTCGAGCAGCGCGGTGTTCTCGTAGAGCCTCACGCCTGCCGCGAGCGCCGCGCGCCGCAAGCCCGTCACGTACTTGCCGGGGTCGAGCGTGCCGCCGCCGGGAAAGTGGCAACCGAACAGGAACGCCGGCGGGATGCCCCGTGCCCGCAGCGCCGCGCCATCGAGAAACCGCGCGGGAGAACCGAGCGCAATGCCCATCTCCATGTTCTCGCGCAGGCGCTTCTCCTGCGACGGATGCACACCCGCGCGAATGATCCCCGTCGCGCGAAAGTCGCAGTCGATCCCGTACTCGACGAGCTTGCGCTCGACGTAGGCAACGCCCTCGTCGTAGAAGCCGACGATCCGTTTCGCCTGCTCGCGCCCCACACGCTTCACGAACATCTCGTACTCGAGCCCCTGCCCGCCCGCGAGATAGCCGGCATTGCGGCCGCTCGCACCGAAGCCCGCGAACTCGCGCTCGATCACGACGACGCTCGCGCCGCGCGCGGTCAGTTCAAGCGCGGTGGACAGGCCCGCGAAGCCGCCGCCGACGACGACCACATCCGCGCGAACGTCGCCTTCGAGTTGCGGCTGCATGTCGGCCGGCCGCTCGATCCAGCCGCCGATGGGCCGATAGGCCCGCAACGCGCGGTCTGCCTGCGCCGCGTCGAACCGCATCGCATTGCCGGTCGATTCATTCATATTTTGGTCCTGCGAATTGCTCATGTGTGCCTCCGTCGCTCGTTTCCGCCAACAGGCATTCCGTGCCATCCGCGTTGCAATCAGGGCGACGTCAACACGCCGTCCTGCGAAAAAAGAATCGGCGCGCCGCCCTTGCCGGGCAGCGCGGCGGTCAGCGTCGCACGGTCCGGGCGCTGCGCGACCTCGACCGTCGCGGACGCGGCCCGCTGCTTCAATACCAGGCCGTCGAGCCCGACGCCGACCAGGCCGTCGCCCGCATCGATCAGACCGGTGATCGAACTTCGGGTGCGGCTGTCGACGGCCGTCCAGTTCGCGCCACCGTCGCTGCTCTGGTACAGGCTGCCGAGCAGGCCGCCGACCACGATCCGGCCATCGGGCATCGCGACACCCGACCACAACGTGCCCTTGCCGCCGGTCAGCAGATAATTCCAGTTCGCGCCGCCGTCGGCCGACTTGAGCACCATCCCTTGCTCCGACACGGCGTAGAGCGCATGAGAAGGGTCGGCAAACACGTGATAGAGATTTCGGTCAGCCTTGCCACCGCCGGGCGGCTTCGGCAGGGTCGTACGAGTCCACGTCTTGCCGCCGTCGTGCGTCTGCAGCATCAGCGACCACAGGCCGACGGCAATGCCGTCCTGTGCATTCGTGAACAGCACCGAGAACAGCGGCTGGTCGACCGACGTATCGAGCCGCTGCGTGACCCACGTGTCGCCCCCGTCGTCGGTCGCGAGAATCGTGCCCCACTGGCCGACGGCCCAGCCGTGCTTCGCATCCGCGAACGACACGGCCGACAGCGTCGCCGACACCGGCACGCGTCGTGCCTGACGCCAGGTCTTGCCGTCGTCGTCGGACAGCAGCACGATGCCGTGCTCGCCGACGGCGACGATCCGCGACCCGGCGCGCGTCGCGTCCATCAGCATCATGTGCGTCGGCGCGGCCCACGTGTGCGCGGGTTTCGCGGCCCAGGCCGCGACCGTTCCGTCCTGCGGTTGCGCGAAGGCCGTCGCGGCCGTGCAGAGCGCGATACAGGAAATGAGCGTCTTGATCATGGTGAATCCCGGTAGTGTGCGGGCATCAGTGGTTGAAAAGCGCCGACCAGCCGGCATTCGCTTCGCCGAGCATCACGGCCGGCGGCCTGCCGTTGCCCAGCGCGGCCACTGTCCGCCGCTCGGCTCCGCCGTCGTTCGACGACGCGGCGACACCGGTTTCGCCGGTCGCGGCGTGGTGCACACCGGTGCGTGTCGCGTCCATCGCGAACGCACGAGCCGGCGCACTCCGACCCGCGCCCGTTTCATGAAATCGCGGGAAGGCACCCGCCGCGATACAAAGTACGGCGCAAACAGTTAGCGTCTTGACCATGAACGAATCTCCATCGGCAGGTTCACGAGCTTCAGTGACTGAACAAACCCGGCGCGCGGGCCGGCTTGCGGCGGGGGAACCAGCGTTCGAGCAGCGACGCGAGCGCGGGCAACGCGGTCATCGCCATCACCAGGTTCACGATGAACATGAACGCGAGCAGCTTGCCCATGTCCGCCTGGAACTTCAGCGCGGAGAAGCTCCACGTCGCCACGCCGATCGCGAGCGTGATCGCCGTGAAAATCGTCGCGACGCCCACCTCGAGCATCGCGTGCTGCACGGCCTTCACGATGTGCTGGCCGCCGGCGAGATGCACCTGCAGCCGGTTGTAGATATAGAACGCGTAGTCGACGCCGATCCCCACCGCGAGCACCATCACAGGCAGCGTCGCCACCGTCAGCCCGATCTGCAGCTCCTTCATGAACCAGTAGCCGATGAAGGTTGCAACCGACAGCGGCGCGCAGCACGCGACCATCGCGCGCCAGTCGCGGTACGCTAGGAACACGAGGATCAGGATCGCGCCGTACACGTACAGCATCATCGGCAGCTCACTGCCCGCGACTTCCTCGTTGGTCGCTGCCAGCACGCCCGCGTTGCCGGCCGCGAGCCGCACGGCGATACCCGGGAACGGATGCGACGCGCGATACTGCTTCACGTCGTCGAGGATGCGGTTGATCGTCGTCGCCTTGTGGTCGGTCAGGAACAGGTGCACGGCCGACATCGTGCAGTCGGCCTTCATGAAGCCCTTCACGCGCCCGACGTCGACCGATACCGCCCCGTAGTTCTCCGGGTCGATCGGCACCACGCTCATCTTCGGATAGTCTTCGTTGTAGCCCTGGTTGTAGCCGCGCAGCATGCCCGAGTACGACTGCACGGACACCACGCCCGGCTCGGTACGCATGGCCGCCGCGAAATCGTCCTCGTACAGTCCGACCGCCGGGTTGTTGCAGCTCTTGCCGGCCGACTCGATCGCAACCGTCAGCCAGTCGAGGCCCATGTCGTAGTTGCCGGCGATGGACGTCGCGTCGCGATTGAAGCGTGCATCCGCGCGCAGTTCCGGCGCACCCGGCTGCAGCGTGCCGATCACGCGATCGCGGCTTTGCCACGCGGCCAGCGCGAACACGACCAGCGTCAATGCGACCGTCGCCCCCGCATACTTCGGCTGCGCGACACGCGCAAGCGGCCGCAGCCGTGCCGAGCGCCGTTCGCCGCGCTTGAGCGCGCTGTCCGCGTAGTGCTTCGTGAAGTTGAAGCAGGACGCGGCCACCGGCAGCAGGATCAGGTTCGTCACGATCTTGTACGCGACACCGAGCGACGCGGTGATTGCCAGCTCACGCACCATCGGGATCGGGATCAGCAGCAGCGTGATGAACGACACGAATGCGGTGATCAGCGCCAGCACGCCCGGAATCAGCAGCCCGCTGAAGCTGCGGCGCGCCGCCTCGTATGAACTGTGCCCGTGCGAAATCTCGCGCACGATGAAGTTCACCTGCTGCACCCCGTGCGACACGCCGATCGCGAACACCAGGAACGGCACCAGCACCGCGAGCGGGTCGAGGCCGAAACCCAGCAGTTTCAGCGTGCCGAACTGCCAGACCAGCGACGTCAGCGAGCACGCGATCAGCAGCACCGTGAAGCGCAGCGAATGGCAATACCAGTACACCGCGAGCGCGGTCAGCAACAGCGCGATCGCGCAGAAGCCGAGCACGGCCTTCGCGCCGTCGGCGATGTCGCCGATCTGCTTCGCGAAGCCGATGATCTGCACCTCATAGCCGGCATCCTCGAACGGCTGGCGGATCTTCTGTTCGAGCAAGTGATTGAACGCCACGTAATCGAGCACCTTGCCCGCACTGTCGCGCTCGTTCAGCTCGGCCGTGATCATCGCGCTGTCCTCGCCGTGCGACACGAGCGTGCCGACATAGCCGCCCAGCGTCGTCGCGCGACGGATCTTCCCGACGATCTCCGGCGTCAGCTGGTCCGGCGTGATCGTGCCGGAAATGATCGGCTCCGCGCGAAAGCCTTCGTCGGTGATTTCATTGACGAACGCATTCGACGTCCACAGCGAGCGCACGCCGATCCGGTCGACATTCGGCAGGTAGGTCACCGCCTGCGTGACCTTGTACAGCCGTGTCAGCCCGTCCGGCGTCCAGATCGAGCCGTGCTTCGCGCGCACGACGATGGTGATCCGGTTCGCGCCTAGCAGGTCGTTCCGGTACTGCTGGAACGTGCGGATGTACTCGTGGCCGATCGGCATCTGCTTCTCGAAGCCGGCATCCATGCGCAGCTGCATCGCGAACACGGCCATCACGACGGTGAACAGGCCGATCGCCGCGAGCACGATCGCGCGATGACCGAAGAATAGCCTTTCAAGGCGGCTGACCAGACGATTGAGCACTGCATTACCCCTTCATGTATTCCGGCGATGCCCGACGCGCGCGCGTCAGAAGTTCCGGGTAGCAAACACACCGACGAAATTGCGGTCCGCATACGGATTGCCCACCGACTGGTGACCGCCGAAGAACGCCGCGAAGTTGATGCCTGCCTGCCACTTCGGCGGATTCTGGTTGAACAGCACGTAGACGTTCACCGACTTCGCACCCTGCATGTAGTTCGCGGTGAAGGTCGGCGTGTACCCATAGAGGCCGGTGCTGAACGTCACGCCCGGCGTCACCTGCCAGCCGGGGATCAGCGAGCCGTCATACGTCCAGTTGAAGTCGACCGTCGCGCCCACCGAACTCGACGTGCCCTGCCCTTGCGTGATCGGATAGCCGAGCCCCGAGTTGTGGTTCAGCCAGGGGAAGTAACCGGCGGCCGGCACCTGCGTGACCGGCTGCCCGTCCACCGTGCGCGTCACGTCCGAACCGAGGCCCGGGTAGTAGATCCACGTGAGTTCCCAGGTCAACGCGGCGGAATCCGCGGCGATCAGCTTCAGGAACGGGTACTCGCTGCGCGTCAGCGCGAGCAGCCCGTTGACATCCAGCTGGAACTTCTTCTTGTCGGCCCATTGCTGGCAGTTGACGCCTTGCACGCCGTTCGTGATGAGGTCGGTCGGGCCGCCCGCGCCGTAGCAGCTCGACAACGCGACCGCATCGCGCGGCCGATACGACAGCTCGGTACCGATGGCCCACGGGCCGACCCCGAAGTTCGCGCTCGCGCCGAACAGTTGCCGGTTCTGGAGATACGACCATTGCGCGGTGCCGTTCGACAGCGTCGACAGCACCGGCGACTTGTCCGTGTAGTTCAGGTAGTAGAACGCGAAGTTCGCATCGAACGAGCGCGGCGAGTAATTGAACTTCACGCCGAACTGCGGCCGGTATTTCGCGGGCAACTGCGTCGACACCGGAATGCCGAGGTCGTTGAACGGCGGCCCGGCGAAAGCGCCGTTGACGAGCCCGTTCTTGATCGCGTTCAGCGTGTCCTGGTTACCCGCTGCAGCCCCGCCGCCGATCGCATTGGCGATCGTGCCGACGCCCGGGCCAGCGACGTTGGGGTTGTTCGCGTTGATCGTGAACGGTTCGGCGCCGCGGCCGATGACGTTCGCCAGCGACCAGTACGACCCGACCGGCGGGAGGCGGTTGCCGTTCCACTGGAACTGGTAATACGCTTCGGTGCTGAAGCCGTGGGAAAGATCGGCGGCGAGGCTCAGCATCGGCGCCGGCAGCAGCGCCTGCTTGAGCTGCGAACCCGGGATCAGCAGCTTCTGGACGTCGATCGAGTTGGTCGCGTTGATGCCGCTCTGCGCGTAGATGCTCTCGCCCCAGTTGATTACCTGGTTGCCGAGCCGCACGTGCGCGTTGCGCCCGCCGATCGTGAAATCCTTCTGCGCCCACAGATCGAGCAGCTGCGCGTTGTACACCACCTGCGCGGCCGCCGTGCTCGACAGCGGCGTTCTGGCCGTTCTCCCGGCGAGGAAGTCGTACATGCCCGTGCCGCGCACCATGAACTTGAGCCCTTCGCCCGGCATCTTCAGCAGCAGTTCGCTGGTCGCGCTCACGTAGGTGCTGAACGGCTGCCCCTTGCGGTAGTTCAGGTCGCCGTTGTCGCCGTAACCCCACTGATCGGTGTTGGCAGCCGCACCGCAGCCGTATGCGTTCGGATCGCCGGTCAGCGAGCAGCTCGGACTCCTGGTCCGGATCCCGCCGCCCGCCGTGAGATTGGTCACCCACGACCCCTGAACGGCGCCGTCCCCCAGCGTGAACTCGTACCCGTACGCGGTCGACGTTGCCGCACCCAGCATGGCAATCGACACCGTAGTACTCTTAACGATATTGCTTGCTTTCATCGCACCACCCACCCATCTCCAGACCGGATGCCGACGCGCGCGTGCGCACGTCGGGCCTGTTTTCTTTTTTTGACTACGGCAATCAGCGTTCGCTGACCGATCTCAGCGATTCCGCCGAGTAGAAATCGGACTTGAAGCGCGGATCGTTGATCTCCTGGTACCAGCGGATATCCTTGCCCTGTCCGATCGTCGACGAATCGAATACGTAGCGCCCGCTCAGCACGTCGTACTGCGCCATCGGCTCGTTGTCGCACGCACCGCCCAGCTCCCATACCGGAATCGGGTAACTCTCGCGCACCTTCCACAGCTTGCCCTGCGCGTCGTAGTCCTCGCCGACGAGTGCGAGCCAGCTGTCCTCGTCGAGGTAAAACACCTTCTTCGACGCGACGTGGCGCGCACTCGGCTTGACCGTCGCCTCGACGACCCATACGCGATGCATCTCGTAGCGGCGGTTCGCCGACGCGATGCCGTCCGGGGTCGCGACGTCGTGCAGCTTGCTCTTGAACTTGTACATGCCGAACGCGTTGTACGGAACGAGCAGGTCGCGCTTGCCGACGAGCTTCCAGTTGAACCGGTCGATCGAGCCGTTGAACATGTTGGCTTCGTCGATCAGGTACTGGTTCTCGAAGCCGATCAGCGGCGCGTCATGCGTATAGGCCGGCATGCGTCTCACGCGGCGCTGGCCCGGAAAGTAGTAGTAGGTTTCCGAGTCCTTGTTGAAATACTGGCGCTGCACGAACGCCTGCCCGGCCAGCGCGGCCGGCGAAGTGGCCGAGAAATAGGCGGCCAGGCTGAGCTGGTCGACATCCTTCGGCCCGCTCTTGCCCGATTTGCCCGACGGGAAAAAGAAGACCTGCGGGCCGATCCCGTCGATCCATTCGCCGCCGCCCGGACGCGGCGAGATGGACGTGACGACCAGCGGCCACTCGATACCGACACCCCGATACCGGTTCTCGTAGTTCAGGATCGCTTCGGCGCCGGTTTTCGGCTGGGGAAACAGCACGCCGGGCAAGACTCCCGCTTCGAGCGTCTCGCCATCCGACGCAAGCTTCGCGGCCGTGAGGTTGGCCTTCGTGTTCTGCTCGGCAAATTCCGGCAGCTGGCACTCGCGGTGCGACGGATAGACATCCATCCGGTAGCCCTTGCGCTGCTTGATCAACGCGATCTGGCCGGGCGACAGATTGCTCGCGTACTTGTCGACGTTCGCGGCGTCGATCGAATAAAGCGGCTTCTCGTTCCGGTGTTTCCAGAAATCGCCTCGCGTCTTGCCGTATTCCCAGCCCGACTGCGGCTCCTGCTTGCCGGCAAAGGCCGGAATGGAACCGTCCTTGCTCGCGCCGCGTTCGGCGCCTGCGGAGGTAAGGTCGTCAGCCACGGCACTGCCTGCCATCACCAGCAACGCAGCCGCGATTGCCGACACGGTTCCGATCGTGTGCTTCTTCATCATGTTCTCCTTCCGAGACTCAGCTTTCATTCACCGGTTGTGCGGTTGACGGGCGACAGGCGTTCAATCCGTTTCGAGCGGCTGACACGCCGCTTCCCGGAAGGCCGTCGCACGACCTCCGCGACCGTGAAACGCTCGACGTCACCGAGCCGATGCGTTCTACATTGTAAGTAATGCGAAATATTGTCGGTATTCTTCCGCCGAAATCCGCGGCGTCGAACACCCTCTTGCGTCGACGCCGCACCGGCCGCGCGAACGGCCGGGCGTCCGCGTCAGGCGGCGCCGGATCCGGCCACCGCCACCGCGCGCACTTCGACACACAGCTCGGGCAACGCGAGCTGCGTCACCCCGACCGCCGTCCACGACGGATAGCGATCCGGGAAGTATTCGTCCTTCACGGCGGCGAAGGCTTCAACCTCGGCGCGCAGATCCGTATGAAAAGTCGTCAGTTCCACCACGTCGCCAAGGCTCGCGCCCGCCTCGACCAGAATCGCCTTCAGCGATTCGAACGCGATGCGCGCCTGCGCCTGCACGCCGTCGCCCGGCCGCATGTCCGCGCCGATCCCGACCTGGCCGGAAACCCAGATCGTGTCGCCCACACGCGTCGCGGGAGCGAAATGGTAGGTGTCGTACCACGCCTTGAACCCGGGTGGAACGATCGGTTGCCGCTTGTTGGTTGTTGCCATGACTGGAATCCTCCGGATTCAGACGAGTTGACGGAAGCACGGCGCGCGAAACGGGTCGCCCGCCTTCAAGGACGCGAGCTCGTCCACGAACAACACGCCGGCCGGCGTGAAACCGGATGCGCTGTTGTCCGGCAGCGGGCTGAACGTGGCGTCGTCGCCGAAGAAGCGCAGCACGAGCGTGTGGCGATCGGGAAACGCCGGATCGACCACGCCGCCGCCGTGCAGCACGCCGGGATGAAGCAGCAGGACATCGCCCGGCTTCGTGGCCCACGAAAGGATGTCGTACTTGCCCGGATCGGCGCGGCGCTCGGCTTCGATGTCCGGCATCCGCGGCCAGACGCCACCGCCATGCAGCGGCTCGGTGGGATCGTCGGCGTTCTGGAACGTGGTGCCGTCGTGACGCACGCCGCGATGCGAACCCCGGACGATCTCGAGCGCGTTGCGCTTGGGAACGGCCTCGAAACTGATCCACGCGTTGCCGAAGTGCATCCCGGACCACGGCAGGTACGAGGTGTCCTGATGCCACAACGAGCGTGCGCCCTTTCCGCCGCGCTTCAGGAACAGTTCCTCGGCGAAGAACCACACGTGCTCCGATCCCCACAAGTCGGCAAACAGGCGACCGAGCGGCAGCGTGGCGACCAGTTCGTCGAGCCGTTCCTTCGCATACGGATTCGCGTTGTCGACGTGCGACCGGAATTCGGTACCGTCGAGGAGACTCGACGCCATCGGCCCCGGGTTTTCAATCCCCCAGTCGAACGCGAGCCGGCACTGGGCCAGTTGTTCCTCGTTCAACACACCTTCGATCAGAATCGCGCCGTCTTCCGCGAAAGCCTTGCGCTTGACATCGTCCATCGGTCACCTCCTGTTGGTTCGCCCCGCCCTGCTTGCGGGTGCCCTGTACCATTCCTAACATCGAACAGAGTAACAATGTTAGGTAATGATGATAAAGATAGAAGAAAATAAAAAGAGAGGGTATTCCCGGTACGGATTCGATACGTGGACAAAACGGGATGCCTGGCATGCGAAGCCGATCACGGCCGCGTGCCCGCCCGCGCGCCGAAAGGGCACACCGAGGGCACGCGCCCCTCTTTCCTCCGACGATTGTTCGACGGCCTTCACGTGTCGCGGTCAGCGACGACCCGACACCCCGCCATCCAGAACAAGCCGGACAACGTGACATGCAGGCCGTCGACGGATCGATGTCGACATCGTCCGACGAAGGCCAGCGGATACGCGAGGGCCGATCCGCACTCGCCGCGCTCCGGAACACCGTGGCTCACGCGCAGGACCGGCCGCGGTAAGTAACGGAATAACGGAAGCGATGCGGCGCTGAGCGGCACGACGGCACAACAGCCGTCTCCGGCGCGTGTCGTCGATCGACGCGAATGCTGCGATGCGCGTCGCCACGCGCTTACGCGAGGCGACGATCCCCGTTCCGGTTCGAGCCGAACCGGCTGGCGTCATGCGTCTGACCTGCGCGCTCCAGCGCGCAATAGGCGTAATACACGACGACCGTCAAGTACGACCACGTCACCAGCGCGAGGACGAAGAAATTGAGCACGACGTTGTGCTCGTCTCCCGGTATCGGATAGAAGTCGTAGATGCACGCGATCGCCATCGACGTCACCGCCGCGACGGTCGTCGTCGTCGCATGGAACCGCTCGCCGGCCGCCAGCAGTTTCCGCACGAAACCCGCGAGGTAGATCGTCAGCCACGCCCATGCCGCGACATAGAAATACGGCTGCACTTTCGCGATCGCGCCGGACACCAGTACGGCGGTGCCGACGATGGAGATCGCGAACAGCGCGACATCCTGGCGGCCCGACGGCCTGTAGCCGCGCGTCACGGCCATCAGGCCCGCGACGGCGACGAGCGGCATCCCGAAGCCGCGGGAAAACGCATCCAGGACATGCGACACGAGCCCCGAGAGCTCGAAGTGAGTCGCGAAGTAGATCAGCGCATTGGTCGAAGAGACCGTGACGATGAGCCACTCGATCCCGAGCAGGAAATTGCGCCGCTTGAGAAACTTCCAGCCGTAAGTGGCCGTCGTGGTGGCCAGCAATGCGCTGGCGAGGCAAAGTGCGAGCGTTCTGCTGTCCATGATCAAATGCTCCATTCCGATTGCATACGGTTCATCATTCCTTCTCCGGATTCAAACTCGCCAGGTACTGAGCGACGGCCTCGCGGTCTTTCGGCGACAGTGCGGCGGCGACGCGCTGCATCGTGCCGGTCGCTTCTGTTCGCGTGCCGGCGGCAAACGCCTCCAGTTGCTTCAGCAGATAGTCGTGCCCCTGGCCCGCCAGCCGCGGGAACTGCGCCTGGCCCATCAGGCGGGAGCCGTGGCACGCGGCACACGCCGCCTTTTCGACCAGTTGCCTGCCTTGCGCCGCCCGTTGCGGATCGGCCTCGAAGTAGCGGTTGCTGCGGGCCGGCTGGCGCGCGTAGTACTCGGACAGCGACTTGATTTCGGTCTCGCTCAGGCTCATCGCCAGCGGCGCCATGTTCGGGTTGACACGCTTGCCGCTCGCGAAGTCGTGAAGCTGCGCCGCCACGTAGGACGCCGGTTGCCCCGCCAGGCTCGGATAACCCTGGTCGGCCGACGTACCCTTGACGCCGTGACAGCCGAGGCACGTGTCGGTCAGGTGCGGCCATGGTCCGCCGTCGGCGCGGTACGCCTCTTCCGACGCGGACACGAACTGTTGAAGGCGGTACAGATTCAGCAACGTCGGCCCGAAGACGACGAGCGATACGGCGACGAGCCCCGCAATGGCGAGCAAGATGCGTTTTTTCATGATTGCTCTCCTATGCGCGGCGCAGGCCGTTCAGTGCCTGCAGGGCGCCCTGATGCCCCGAACGCACGGCGCCATCCATGTAGCCTGCCCAGATGTTCGCGGTTTCGGTCCCCGACCAGATCAGGTTGCCGCACGGCCAATGCAGTCCCTCGCCGTGCGCAGTCCAGAAACCGGGGGGAATCGCGGACACGCACGTGATCGTCCACGGGTCGGCGCGGCTCCAGTCGTGGTCGTGATACGACACGGGCGACAACGCGTCGTCGCCCCACGCCTGCGCATAGATGTCCGTGAGGATGTGTTGCGCGGCCTTTCGGTCCGACGGCAACAGCGCGTTCCGGACGAATGCATTGATGATCCCGATCTCGCCGCCGGGCGGGGAGTTGTCGTACGCCCAGATGATCGGCCCGCCGACCTGGAAGACATGGCCGTTCAGCCCCTTCTCGCGCCAGAACGGACGGCGATAGACCATCGCCGTCTTGCGTGCCGGCGAGTGGGCGGGCCACGCACGCTGCAGCGACGCCCGCTTCTCGGGCAACGCCGGCTCGAACTGCACCTGGTTGCAGAGGGCCGGGTGGATGGCCATGATGACCTTGCGCGCCCGCACCTCTCCGCGATCGGTATGCAACGTGACGATGTCGCGGTCCCAACCGGAAATCCGTCGCACCGGGGTCGACAGGCGCACCTTGTCGCCCAGTTGCCCGGCCATCTTCGTGCAAAGAATCTGGGAGCCGCCGACGAAGCGCGTTTCCTGTGCGCTGTGCTTGATGGAATCGAGTTGCGTGAAGTCGCAGGACGCCGAATTGATCATCGACAGGAAGTGCAGCAGCCCCATACTGACCGGCGGAGCGCCGCCGCTCAGCGTGCACGAGCCCTCCCAACCC